>JAFTFC010000103.1 GCA_017449725.1 Prevotella sp.
GAGGCTGAAATCTGTGGCAGCCAGCCCTTCTTGTTGTTGCTAATCGTCAAGTCGGTAGTCTTGGCGATAAGGTCGTACTGACGAATCATCGGGTAGTTCCTTACTGCCGCCTGCTGACACTCCTCGAGTGTCTGGGCAGACAAGGGTAAAAGGGTAAAAAGGCACAAAGGAAAAAGACCTTTTAGCCATCTGTTAACCATGTCCGCAATATCATGTCTCATATTATATTTGCTTTTAATCCGACTGCAAAGTTACTACTAATTCCTGAACTTGTCGTTATCTTTAGATTTGATATAATGGTCTTTTTGTCAGATTTTGTAATAAATATACCTTTATGTCGCTCTTTTTTATTATCTTTGCGGCAAAATATAAGACTATAATGGCAGAATTAAGACAGTTCTCACTGATGCAACTACAGCGGTTACTCAGCAGCACTAACGGTGAACTTACAGAAAACGGTTCGGCATCGCAGCAGGACGCTATGTTGGTTGACAACTATATCTCGCAAAACTTGGCAGTATCGCGAAGAGTTGAACCGCAAATTGTCTATGAGCAGTTTAAGGATGGACCTATGCTTATGCCTGAGATGCGTGTGCTCATTGTGACGCAAGGATGGGTGGAGCCGACCATCAACCTGAAACCCTACCACTTTGAAGCAGGTCAACTTATATTTGTCGGGCGTAACGGTATAATACAAGTCGGGAATATCTCTGACGACGTTCGTGGAATAGGTTTCTCACTGAGCGACGATCTCTTCTCGCTTGCTGTCGGTAGCCATTTGCCCAAAGCGTTCGACGGACACCTGCGCGACTTCAACTTCCACCTTTCATCTGAGGAGTTTGATTTCCTTGACAGCATTCACTCTCTGCTATATAAGAATATGCACCAGCCGGAGCATGACGCTCAGGTCACGCTCAGTCTTATCAGTTCGTTTCTGTGGTACGTCAATCAGTTGTGGCGACAACACGAAGTCATAACTCGCCAGACGCAGACCCATGAACAGCGCATCTTCTCCGACTTCATACAACTTGTCAATCGCGATGCACCACGCCAGCATCATGTGGAATACTATGCTTCGCAACTCTGCCTCACCCCCCGCTATGTCAGCACGCTTATCCGTCAGGCAAGTGGCAAGCCTCCCAAGGAGTGGATAGATGAAGCCCTGCTTACACATATCAAGATAGAACTGAAGCACAGTGACAAGACGGTAGCGCAAATCTCCGACGAAACCAACTTCCCCAATCCGTCCTTCTTTTCAAAGTTCTTCAAACGCCTGACGGGCATGACACCGGGTGAATATCGGGAAAGCCAATAATTGTTTTGCGGAGTCAAAGTTGAAAGATTTTTATAACTTTTCAATTAAAACTATTTGCTTTTCACAAATAATTAGTATTTTTGCAAGCAGAAAGTTGTAAAAGACAAATAAAAGTCAGACAATGAGTACACAGACTATGACACAACAAATAGGCGAGTATTTCAAGACGCAGCCCGTTTTGAAAGCATGGCTCTTTGGCTCCTATTCGCGTGGTGAGCAGCGTGCAGATTCTGATGTGGATATTCTGATTCTGCCAGACAAGTCGCAACACTTCAGCCTTTTTACCCTCAGTGAAATATACGAAGATTTAAAGGATATGCTGGGGCGTGAAGTTGACGTGATTACTGTTGGCGGATTGATGCCTTTTGCCCGAGAGAGTGCCGACCGTGATAAAATACTGATTTATGAGAGAGCAGCGTAATGACCCCAAGCGTTTGAAGGATATCCTACATGCTATTGACACGATATTCGAGTATGTCGGAGACCGTGGTATGCAGGATTTTCTTGCTGACAAGCGGTCTTATCATGCCGTTATCTACAACATTATGATAATTGGCGAAGCTGCCAATATGCTGACTTTTGAGTTTCGAGAGACTCACAACGACTTGAAGTGGAGGCAGATTACAAACATGCGTAATTTCCTGATTCATGGCTATCATAATGTGGAGGAAGACTTGGTCTGGGAGGCTATCTCCGTTGACCTAAAGCCCATCCGTGAGAAGATTGTGAAGTATCTGGAAGAATTTGGTAATAGTAGTAACGGTCAAAAATAGATTGCGTATGAATCAATAAAAGAACAAAAGACATATAGATAAGAAGCGTTAGCTTTCTATTCTTGCTTCGGATAAATCGCCAATTTCAATGAAGCTTCAAGAGTAAAAGTCTAATGCTCACGCCAAGGCGTGGGCTTTTACTCGTATATGAAGCATAGGTGTTTGGCGATACCTTCCGAAGCGTAGACGAAGTTATTAGTCCACGTTTCTTTTTTCTGTCTCAACTCATAATTAGTACACATCAAAAAATAATATGGATTACAATTATTAAAACAAAAACATTAGGTATGAAAAAGAGAATCATTGCAACAGCTATTACATTATTGTCTATTGTGTTTGGTGTACGTGCCCAACAACTTATTGATGGACACGAGGGTGTTGATCTTGGGTTGCCTTCGGGCACGATTTGGGCTACAACGAATGTGGGTGCCACAAAGGCAGAGGACTACGGTCTGTACTTTGCATGGGGAGAGACTATTGGTCATAGCTTAAACGCTAACAACTGCTTTGAATGGGAAAACTATAAGTGGTGTAATGGTAATTCGTCATTTATACAATTGACAAAATACTGTAATATAAGCGGTTATGGTACTATAGACAATAAAACTATTTTGGATTTAGAAGATGATGCTGCTTATGTGAACTGGGGAGACAAATGGCACATGCCAACAATAGAGCAAGTTGAAGAATTAATCAGAAATACCACACAAGAATGGATAACAATTTCAGATGTATATGGAGCAAAGTTTACGAGTAAAACAAATGGTAA
This sequence comes from Prevotella sp., assembly GCA_017449725.1. Lineage (GTDB taxonomy): Bacteria > Bacteroidota > Bacteroidia > Bacteroidales > Bacteroidaceae > Prevotella. Next base: position 2,858 of record JAFTFC010000103.1, read on the forward strand.
ATCTATTTTCCTGCCTGCTGCAGGCTATGGTGAAGGATATTTAGGAGAGGTTGCATACATAGATATGGCGTATTATGGTCATTATTAGTCATCTACGCTTTGCCAACCTAATCCTCAATTAGCGCGCAGTTTCACAACTTACGGGTATGATGTAATCGCATTTGCCAATACAGAGGGGCGTATACATGGGTGTACAATCCGTCCCGTATCAGGAATTCTGTCTACAAAGATCAGCATTGTCAGTGCACAGAATACTGATGGAAAAGATGTATGGTACGACCTTAATGGTCGCCGTATAGCTGGTACTCCAACCATGAAGGGCATATATATATTAAACAGGAAGAAGATTGTAGAAATGAAATAGAGTAATCTAAAGTGGAATGTAATTATAAGTAACCTTCCCAAAAGATTGTAAAGAAGAAGCGTTTTGAAAATCAATAATTCTGGTCGATTAATCAGTAAAATGGTTAATCGATCTTTTAAATTATCTTCTGGACATAAACCTTATAATCCCCTAAAATATGAGTTAGATTGCATTTGGGAACTCGGTAGGTGGGGGTAGCATATATGTTTTTTTGAATTTTTGTTTGGAAGTTTCGCAGAATGTGTCTATCTTTGCGGACGAATAATATGTTAGGAACTATGAAAAAGATAATGATAGTGGCGGTGGCGATGATGATGATTGCCGGATGCGCCAAGAAAAAGGAAAACAGGACGATAATTGCTCCGAAAGAGGAGAAGGTGGAGATAAAGGGACCTATCGAGATGCAGACGATAGAGGGTGAGGATATGCCTGTGGAATGGTTGGACAAGACTTACCTGATAGTAGTGGACCGCTGGGCGGACAAGACACTGCCGATGGTTGAGGACGAGAACGGACAGCAGGCATACGACAATCGCATCAGACTTAGGGTGAAGCGCCAGGACGGTTCGGTGTTCTTCGACCGTGAGTTTACGAAGGTGGACTTCCGCCCCTACATTGACGAGGTGACAAAGAAGCGCGGAGTGCTGTTAGGCATAGTGTTCGACCGCGTTGACGGTGACAACCTCGTGTTCGGAGCCTCGGTGGGAAGCCCCGACGTGCTTTCCGACGAGTATCGCCCGATGGCGCTGACAATAAGCCGCATGGGTAATATGAGCATCAAAGTTGTGGATGACCAGGGCGACCGTATCGTTGAAGAAGAGGAGGGCGTATGAAATATGCAGAGTATATAAAGAAGGTGGAGATAGACTCACTATGGAGCGGCTATAAGCACATAGTGTGGAACCTGGATCGCCATGTGAACATTCTGAGCGGCATCAACGGAGTGGGCAAGAGTACCATTCTGAACAAGGTGGTGCGCAGCATCAACAAGAAGGGTGACATCGTGAGCGACGCGCTCAAGGGCGTGCACATCAAGGTGGAGCCCGAGGAGGCCACCCACCTGCACTTCGACATCATCCGCTCGCTGGACAGTCCTGTGCTCGACCTGGCGACGATGGCGCACGTCGACTCGCGCATCACGTCGGCGCTCGACTTCCAGATCTACCACTTGCAGCGCAAATACCTCGACTACCAGGTGAACGTGGGCAACCGCATCATCGAGCAGTTGCAGCAGGGACATGCCGACGCCGCACAGCAACTCTCGGAGACCAAGCGGCGGTTTCAGGACATCGTGGACGACCTCTTCGCCGCCACGGGCAAGAAGATGGTGCGCACGGAGAACGAGATACGCTTCGAGCAGATGGGCGAGACACTGGTGCCCTACCAACTGTCGAGCGGAGAGAAGCAGATGCTGGCAATCCTGCTGACCGTGCTCGTGGAGAACGGCGAGCCCTACGTGCTCTTCATGGACGAGCCCGAGGTCAGTCTGCATGTCGACTGGCAGGAGCGCCTCGTCGACCTCATCCTGCAACTCAACCCCAACGTGCAGATCATCCTCACCACCCACAGCCCCGCCATGATCATGAACGGGTGGGTGGACAAGGTGACGGAAGTGTCGGACATCACGAAATAACCACCATCAGACTCCCCCGTGAAGACCCTCAGAGAGAACATCACGTCGAAATACCTGGAGGCAGCCAACCGCCTGCGCTCCAAGTCGGCACGCAGGCGCATCGTCGCCTACGTCGAGAGTTACGACGACGTGTTCTTCTGGCGCACGGTGCTGTCGCCGCTCGAGGACGACACCCGCTATTTCGAGGTGATGCTGCCGTCACACCAGCGGCTGGAGCGCGGCAAGAAGTCGGTGCTCATGAACCTGCTGAGCCAGCAGGTGGGCGAGGACATGATAGCCTGCGTCGATGCCGACTACGACTGGCTCATCCAGGGCGCCACCCACACGTCGCGCCAGATGATCGGCAATCCCTACGTGTTCCACACCTATGCCTACGCCATCGAGAACCTGCAGTGCTACGCGCCCTCGCTGCACGACGTCTGCGTCATGGCGACCCTCAACGACCACCAGGTCTTCGACCTCGAGGAGTTCATCCGCCAGTACAGCGTCGCCATCTTCCCGCTTTTCGTGTGGAGCGTGTGGTACTACCGGCGCGCCGACTACCACGAGTTCACCATCACCCAGTTCTCAAACGTCATCGAGTTGGGCGGCTTCTCGCTGCAAGAGCCCGAGGCGTGCATCGCCCGCCTCAGGCGGAAGGTCAGCCACAAGATCAGCCAACTGCAGCAGAAAAACCCCGACGCCAAGGAGTCGTACCTCGCCCTGAAGCGCGAACTGACCGGCGAGATGGGCATCACCCCCGACACCACCTATCTTTATATACAGGGGCATCACTTCTTCAACAAGGTGGTGCTGCCCGTGATGAACAAGGTGTGCAGCCGCCTCGTGCGCGAGCGCGAGCAGGAGATCCGCCAGCAGGCCATCCACGACACGCAGCGGCGCAACGAACTGTCGTGCTACTCGCATAGCACGCAGGATGTGGAGCAGATGCTCAAGAAAAACGTGGCTTTCCTGCAGAGTGAGCCCTACCGCCGGCTGCGGAGCGACCTTGAGCGGTTTGTCGCCGGGCGCAAGACGGCAGCGGCGACTAACGATCTTTCCAGAACGCAGGCGTGAAGAGGACGATGACGGTGAGAATCTCCAGACGTCCCATGAGCATCAGTACCGACAGAAGCCATTTCACCATGTCGGGCAGGGTAGTCCACGACATGGTCGGCCCGATCTCCAGTCCGAGCGCCGGACCCACGTTGCTGGCGCAACTGATGGCGATGGTGATGGAGTTGGTGCTGTCGACTCCCATGACAATCATGACAAAATAGGTGAAGAAGCACATCATCATGTAGAGGATGAAGAACGCCATCACCGACACCTGTGCCGGATAGGGGACGCTCTGTCCGTTGGCTTTCACGGGCAGCACAGCCTTGGGGTGGAGGATGCGCTTCAGTTCGTTGCGCACTGCCGTCACCGTCATCATGCCGCGGATGCACTTGAAGCCGCCGCTGGTGCTGCCGGCGCAGCCGCCGAAGAACATACACAGGCTGAGGACGACCCACGTGATGTGGGGCCACTTGCCGGCATCGTCGTTGAAGATGCCTGTGGTAGTCATGAACGACACAACCTGGAAGAGTGACTTGCGAACGGCGGTGTGAATGTCGTAGTTAGAATATGCCATGAGGATGTAGGTAATCACCACGGTCGCGCAGAGGATGATGACGCTGTAGAACTTGAATTCCGTGTTCTTGAACAGTTTGGATATCTTGCCCTTGAAGAAGGACATATAAAGAAGCGTGAAGCTCGTTCCGGAGAGGAACATGAAGAATATCGCTATATAGTCGATGGAAATTGAGTGGAAGTAGCCTGTTGATGCATCGTGGGTTGCAAAACCGCCTGTTGCCGTAACTGTCATAGCGTAGTTGGCAGCGTCGAACACCGACATTCCTGCCAGATAGAACGAGCCGAGGCACATCAGAGTGAGCAGCAGGTATATTGTCCAAATCCATTTAGCGGTGGTGCTCAGTCGCGGGTGCATCTTGGCACGTATCGGACCGGTGGCTTCGGCAGAGAAGACCTTAACGTTTCCACCGACAAGAGATGGGAGGATGGCAACGGTGAAGAACACTATTCCCAAACCGCCAATCCATTGTGTCAGCGAGCGCCAGAATAGCATGCCGTGGGGCAGGGCTTCGACCCTGTCGATGACCGAGGCACCGGTAGTGCTGAACCCAGACATCGTTTCGAAATATGCATCAGTGAAGTTAGGAATATAGCCGCTAATGAGGAACGGCAGCGAACCGAAAAGACTGAATACCGCCCAAGTAGCGGTTACGAGGAGATAGGCATCGCGGCGTCCAAGCGAGTTCTCGGCACCAAGTCCCATGAATCGGAGAATAGTGGCTGCCACAATCGTAAGGATTATGGATATTATGAATGCCAATACATCGTCTTCATGGTAATAGAATGCCATAACTAATGAGCACGTCATTACTGTCGCCTCGAGCCCAAGCAATGCTCCAAGTATTTTGTATATAAGTTTGGTATTCAGCATGTTATTGACTATTGAAAGAACTTCTCTATCTTTGCCATACTAATTCCGTGTGAGAATACAACCACGGTATCGCCCGCCTGTATCTGTGTACCTCCGCTCACGAGTTGTCCCTCACCGTTATGTACAAGTCCGCCGATGGTGGCTCCCTGCGGCAGGTTCAGTTCAAACACTTTTTTCTGTGTAACCTTTGAACCCTTCTGTGCCGTGAACTCTGCCACGTCGGCGTTGGCACTCATGAGGAAGCGTATGTTGTTGACGTCGGCATCGAGCATTATCTGGTAGATATTGCTTGCCGCCAGCGCTTTCTTGTTTACAATGGTACCGATGTCGAGGCTCTCCGCCATGTTTACGTAGTCAAGGTTCTCGACCATTGCTACTGTTTTGCGCACACCCAGTCGCTTTGCTGTCAGGCAGGCAAGGATGTTTGTCTCTGCATTTGCCGTCAAGGCAACGAATGCCTGTGTACTCTTGATACCTTCCTCGGTGAGTAGAGGAATGTCGCGTCCGTCGCCGTTGATAATCATTACCTTGTCTGTATCCACCAGGTCGTTGAGTTCTGCACACCGTGCCTCATTGCTCTCAATCAGCTTACAATTCATGTACTCGGGAATGAGTTCCGTGGTGCGTACGGCAGTAGCTCCGCCACCCATTATCATCACGTTCTTCACGTCTGCATAATGCTCTTTTCCGACTATCTTGCGGATATACGGGATGTAGTTGCGGGTGGTCATGAAATACACCAGGTCGTAGAGCTGCAACACGTCGTCGCCTCGGGGAATGATGGTCTCGTCGCCGCGCTTGATAGCCACGACATGATATGGCGTTTCAGGCTTGCAGAGATCCTTGAGCGGTTGACCGAGTATCTCACTTGTCTGGCGCATCTTGATGCCGAGCATTACCAAAGCGCCGTCGAGGACGTCCCATCGCTGGCGAACCCACGACATGCGGAGACCGTTGGCAATCTCGTGGGCAGAAAGGTCTTCGGGGTTTATTATTGACGTGATGCCCATTTTCTCGAAGAAGCTGATACCCTTCTCGTTGAGGTATTCGTACTTGTCGACCTTTGCCACGGTGCGTTTCGCCCCTAACTGGCGTGCCATCACGCAACTTATGAGGTTGGTACTTTCGTCGGGCGTTACCGCAATGAAGAGGTCTGCCCCCGAAATGCCTGCTTCCTTGAGTGCGTCGATACTTGTTGGAGATGCATGAAGGGTCATCAGGTCGTAGTCGCTGCTAATGCTTGCCAGACGCTCCTCGTCTTCGTCGATGAGGATGGTGTCTTGGTCGTTGCGTGAAAGCAACTTTGCTAAGTGTGTACCGATGGCGTATGCTCCTGCAATAATTATTTTCATTGTCTGAATTTCTTTATTTCTTCGTTTATCCTCTCAAGGTCAATACCCACAATGTGGTGGAGTTCGGCTACGGTGCCGTGCTCTACGAATTTGTCGGGCAGTCCCAGACGGGTTATCTGCGGGTGGTAACCGTGGTCGTTCATCCACTCGAGCACTGCACTTCCCATTCCACCGGCAACTACTCCGTCCTCGATGGTTATTATCTTCGAGAAGTTCTCTGCCACTTCGCGCAGCAGTTCCTCGTCGAGCGGTTTCAGGAATCGCATGTCGTATACTGCCGGTCCTTCTGTCTTCATGGCTTCCAAGCCCACAGGACCGAGAGTCAGTATCGCGATGTCCTTACCGTCGCGTAGTTTTCTGCCTTTGCCTACGGGAATCTCCTCGAACGGACAGCGCCAGTCGACACGACTGCCCTTGCCTCGCGGATAGCGTATGACGAAGGTGCCCATACCGTCTTTTTGAGCGGTGTACATCATGTGACGTAGCTCGTGCTCGTCGAGCGGAGAGGCGATGGTGAGGTTTGGAATAGGACGCAGTGCAGCAAGGTCGAAGGCACCATGGTGGGTCGCTCCGTCTTCTCCCACAAGTCCTGCGCGGTCGAGGCACAGAACAATTGGAAGATTCAGTATTGCCGCATCGTGGATGATATTATCATAAGCCCTTTGAGCAAAGGCGCTGTAGATGTTGCAGAAGGGCAAAAGTCCGTCTTTAGCCATTCCTGCAGAGAACGTCACAGCGTGTCCCTCGGCAATGCCAACGTCGAATGTCCTTTCGGGCAACTTCTTCATCATTATGTTCATTGAGCATCCCGTAGGCATGGCGGGTGTTACGCCTACAATCCTTGGATTCTGTTCTGCCAGTTCCAGCAGGGTTTCTCCGAATACCACCTGGAACTTTGGCGGACAGTTGGTCTCCTGACTCTTAATGCGTACTCCCGTTTCGGGGTCGAACTTGCCCGGTGCGTGCCATATTGTCGCTTCGTGCTCTGCGGGAGCATATCCGTGACCTTTCTGCGTATGCAGATGCAGCAGTTTGGGACCTTTCATGTCCTTCAGCTGGCGCAGCAGTCGCACCACCTCCTTGACGTTGTGTCCGTCGAAAGGTCCGAAGTAGCGGATGTTCATTCCCTCGAAGATGTTCTGCTGGTTGCTGATAGCACTCTTCACAGCGTTGCTCAGTCGGATGATTCCCTTCTTGCGCTTCTCGTCGAGGAAACCATTCTTGTTAAGCCAGCGAGCCACCTTGAAGCGCACGCGGTTGTATGTCTCGTTGGTGTTAAGGTTCAGCAGGTATTGCTTCATACCGCCCACCGACAAGTCGATAGACATATTGTTGTCGTTGAGGATTATGAGCAGGTCGTTGGGTGATGATGACACGTTGTTAAGACCTTCGAATGCCAGTCCTCCCGACATTGCGCCGTCGCCGATTACCGCCACCACCTTGCGGTCGGTATCGTTGGCAGCCACTGCCATTCCCAGCGCAGCAGATATGCTGTTAGACGCATGTCCGCAGGTGAACGTGTCGTATTCGCTTTCCAGAGGTGATGGGAAGGGCATTATGCCGTGAAGTTTCCTGTTGGTAGAGAACTGCTCGCGGCGTCCTGTAAGTATCTTGTGTCCGTATGCCTGATGTCCGACATCCCACACAATGCGGTCTTCGGGGGTGTCGAAGACATAATGGAGAGCTACAGTCAGCTCCACAACGCCAAGGCTCGAAGCCAGGTGACCGGGATTGACAGAGAGCTCTCTGACAATGTCTTCACGCAGCTCTGCGCATACCTGCGGCAACTGGTCTACAGACAATTGCCGCAAGTCCTTTGGCGTGTTTATTTGCGTGAGCAAACCTATATTGTTTTCTTCCACTTTTTTCGTATTTGGGGGCAAAGGTACGATTTAGCGAGCACAAAACAAAGAAATTTATTTCTTTTTTTGTCGAGTGCAAGTACTTTCGCAGCATTTATGCAGCAAAGGTACGAAAAAAAGAGAGCAGTACAAAAAAACTGCTCTCTTTTTTCTTATCTTCTGCCTCCGCGATTTCCGAAACCGCCTCCGGAACTGCCGCCTCGAATCATGCTTGCTCCGCTGCTGCGGCTCATGCTTGCTCCGCTGCTGCGGCTAACAGAACTTGAAGGACGGGATACGGAACCCATTGACGAACTGCGGCTCATACTGCTGGTCGAACGATCGAAGCGGCTGGTTACACTGCTTGAACGGCTGCGGTCGAATGCATTGCTTGAACGGCTGCGGTCGAATGTGCTGCTGCCTGTGCGCACATTGTCTACAGTAGTGCGAGTACTGCTCTCACGACGTGAGTTGCCATAGCCTCTATTTACGTTGCTTGCAGAATAACCGCTGTTGTTACCGCTGTTTCCGTGGTTTCCACCATTATGGCTACCGCTGTGATTTCCGTTATGGCTGCCGCCATTATGTCCATGGTTTCCACCGCCGTGATGCTCATCGTAGTGTGTGCGCATACCCGGTCCGTGACCTCCGTGGTTGTGGTGAGCATGTCCGAAACTGCGTCCGTGGTACCAAGAGTGACCTCCGTTGTGGTGCCAGGCGTGTCCGCCGCGATAGGAGATATAGAATGCGGGACGTCCGAAGTAAAGGAACGTGCGATGCGGATAGCGGGCGTAGATACCGAAGTGCCAGAACCCAGCATCGAAATATATAGGACGATAGAAGTATGTTGCAGCCACATAAGCATCGTACTGCCACTGTAGCAGGATGTAGCTGAGGTCGAGATTACGGCGTGTCCAGTATGTGCCGTAGAGGTCTGCCTGGTTTTCTATCGTCATCAGGTAGTCGAGGTTTATCTCGTAGGCAGCTTCGTACTGATCATCGGTGAGGTTCAGTTCGTAAGCCATCTTGTCGGTCAGGAACAAAGCCTGCTCGCGTGCCTGCTCGTAACTCATTGCGTTAGCACCGCTCAGCGTGGTGAACAATGCTGTGAGGGCTATCATTATCTTCTTCATAATCGTATATTTTTATATGTTATTACTCATTTTTACTGTTTCACGTTGCAAATTTCAGAATAATTATTTACCTTTGCAAAGGATTTTCCCTAAATAGAAGGGGAAATTCC
>JAFTFC010000104.1 GCA_017449725.1 Prevotella sp.
AATGACGTTGAAGGTGTTCGCAGCGTCACGCAGTTCCTGCTTGTCGTGGGTGGATTCAAGCACCGACTTCCATTCGCAGAAGATGTTGAACGCGCCCATGAGCATCGTGAAGAACGGTGCGGGCAACACGACGGAAGTCAGTACGTCAATGCAGGAGAGGCACAACATCGGCAGGAAATACTTGGTGGCTTTCTCGGTGGTCATCTTCAAGGCGCGGCTTGTAGTGACCTGCCCCGCTTCTTTCGCCTTTCGCAGTCCGGCGATGAAATCGATGGTCATTGCCAGTATCACGGCGATGTACGCGATGGCGAGCCACACCGCATGGATGTGGAGCGAGGCGTTTTTGATTGTTTCGATGAAAAATTCCATAGAATTTAGTCTGATTATTTGGTGGTTAAGAATAATAGCAGTACCTTTGTAGCAGCTAATGGCGGTGCTCTCGCTCTGCCTGACTATTTGGGTGTGCCGTAGCTCACCCTCCCTCTTAAAGGTGTGCCCTCGCTCACCTTTTTTTCGCGCCCTTACCGCTCGAAGATCCAACGGCGGTTGCCGGTGGAGAGGTCGGTGCTGACGTGGAACGGAATGATGGGCGTGACGAGTTTTCCGATGTCAAGCCGCTCGCGTTTGCCGGTCTTGTATGAGGCAAAGGCGATGCCGTAAAGCAAGCTCACCTTGCGCGGCTTTAGCGTACCGTTCTGCTGCTTCAGCACGAGGTCTATCCTCGACTTGCCGAATGGCACGTAAGGGCGACCCGTTGCCTCGTCAACTTTTTCGCTCACGAAGAACTTGGGTTCAGTCTGGTAATCGTCAATGTCTTCAAGATCGATATTGGGATGCTTCACCGCATCCTTGCGGATTTTCACCTCGCCGAGCGGTCCAATCTGAACGGTGGTGCCGTCACCGAGTACGTTCCAGCCCTTGCGGATTTCGCCATGCAACCTGTTTCCGTTTATATCGATGATGCGGTTACGCTTGCGTGTGTAGCGGAAAAGGTAAGGCATGAAACCCTTTTCTTTGAGGTACTGCGCACCGCGCAAACGCAAAGCGTCCTTGCCGAGGTTGATTTCAATGGCGAGGGGGTAATAAGTCTTCTGCACGGTGTAGCCGTCGCTGTTGAAGACTGCCTGACGCAGGGCGTTCAGTTGCTGGACGTGCTGCGCCGTCATCACCCCTGCGCCATACTGTGAGGCTGCCGCGAGATACAACTCTTGCAGTTCTATATCGTGCTCGCCGGTGGCGAGGTCGTAGCCGAACAGTTGGATGCCCACTCTGTTTGAGTCAATGAGGAACACCTGTGCACCGCTGACTACGGCACCTGCGCTGCGCACGTTGCGCATCTGCGACTGCAAGGTGGTGATGTCGGTCTTGGCATTGGTGAGCGACTGCACGTGTGCGGCGGTCATAGCACCCGCTTGTTGGGCGGTGGCACCATTGATAGTGCAACCCGCCCCGAACACGAAGTCCTCGCCGGTGCGCACGTCGTGCTTGGTGACGGCGAGGTTGATTTTGCTGCTGTGTCCGTTTCCCTGGCTGATGCCGGTCACGACATAGCCAGCCGACTGAATGATGAAAAGCTGATTGGTATGCTGCCCGACGGTGGTCTGCAAAGCGGAGATATTGCCGTTGGCTTGGCTCTGCGTCGCTTGCAGCGACATGATGGCTTGAACGTGCTGCGCAGTCATCACCCCTGCCTTGAGGTCGGTTGCCGCCGATAGCGGCACCGACGCGGTGAGGGTCTGTCCGTTGGACAACTTGCGCAAGCGCAGTGTGAGAAACATGGTCTGCATATCGCTCATGCCTGTGGCGTGGGAGATGTCGTACACGACGGAATACTGCGAGAGCAGTGCTTTCCAGTCGTCGAGCACCTGCCGCTCGGTGTCGCTCGATGCTCCGGCGAGCAGGTTGGTGAGGTATTGGAGCAGCTTGCCGACGGACTCGGGCGAGATGCTTTCTTTCTCGGTCTCGACACGGAACGCCGAGATAAGCGAGGTGAGTTGGTTGGTGTCAATCATAAACTTTTGCGTTAATTTTACGCAAAAGTAGATTGACAAGTTCACGCCGCAAAAGACAAGAAACGGCATAAGAAAAGCCCACCGATTTATTGTTCGGTGAGCCTTTGAGAATGAATTGTGAGAAGTCTTATCTCACAATCACTTTTTTGCCATCCTCGATGACGATGCCCTTGTAGTCCTTGCCCACGGGCTGACCCATGAGGTTGTAACGCTGGCCACTGTAAGCATTGTCGGTGTTGAGGTCGGTAACGGCAGTAACAGTGCCATTGTCTATGGAGATGGTCACGTCGCTGGCCGCCATAGCTAATGTCCATGTGCCATCGCCATTGTCGGTGAGGCTGCCGCTACTGGCGACAAACTGTGGCGAGCTTTCGGTGCGAAGGGCTGGCGCATTTTGCCAATCTCCCTGGTTGATGCTCAGTCTGAGAATTATCTCTTGTTCCACGCCGGCATAGATGTTGTTGTAGGTCAAGCCCACGAGTGAACTCTCGTCAAGCTCAACTACGATGTCGCTTGAGCCCTTAACCGTATATCCGCGCATGGCCTGGCCGTCAACGTCGTTGCCGTTGATACCGCCTATGCCGTCGAGAGTGTGGTAGCAGTTAGTGATGGTGGCACTGTTGCGTCCAGCGACAGCACCCACATAATTATCTCCATCGAGGTTTTCACCCAAGTAGAGGCTGTTCAGCACACGTCCGCCATAGTTCCATCCCACGATACCGCCGAAACTCTGTCCTGTCCCGGCAGCGTCGGTTACACTGGCTGCGCTGGTGCACCCCGTCAGCGTGCCGCTCTGTTTGTTGCCTAGTATGCCACTGTGGTAGTAGGTCGTGCCACTTTCGGGCGCAGCGATGGTAACGTCGGTGCCGACGTGGCAGTTCGTGATGGTGCCGTCGCTGTAGTAGCCCACGATGCCTCCTGTATGGTTGCCGCCCGTGATGGTGCTGTTGGTCAGTGTCAGATTACTGATGTCACCGATGGCGAAACCAAAGATGCCCTGCGAGGCGGCTGTCGTGTTGATGGTGATGCCGCTGATGGTATGTCCTTGTCCGTCGTAGGCGGCACTGAAGATGCGACCTCCGCCGTAGGTGTAATAGCCCACTGGGGTGTAGTTGCTATCTTCAGTAGTGGCGATGCCGCTATAGTCGAGATCTTTCATCTGCTTGAAGTAGTAGCCGTAATAGGCATTGCCGCCACTGTAGTAACTGTCGCCGGTCTGCGCCTCGTTCACGCGCTTGGAGAGCAGGTTAAGGTCGTAGGGCGTGACAATCTGGTAAGGATTGTCTTCTGTGCCCTCGCCGCCCCATTCGGCATAGACGGTGGCATCGGCGCAGCCCAAGGTCAGAGTGGCGCGGGTGGGATGTGCCACCCAGTCAGCGCCATCGTAGGCGCTGAAAGAGGATTCTTCGCCATAACTCACATAGCCGTTAAACTCGTGGTCGTTGCTAGTGTCGTAGTCGGCATAGAGGGTAGCGCCATATTCGTAATAGCGAACTCCGTCTCCGTCTTTCTCGTAACCGTCAACATAATAATGCACACCGGCGTGCTCCCCCTGGTCGTAGTTGTAGATATTGGTCGGGGCAGAAATTGTGATGGCGGGGTCATCGGTAGTGACCGTGTAGCAAGAGAACCGGGGGTACTGCTCGTATTCATTTATAACCTCGCCTTTTGCAGAAATGGCGACCCCACGGAAGTAACAACAACTCATACTGGAATAGTTGCTAAATTGCCCGACAATGGCACCCACATATTGAGTGCCCGACACTTCAGGCCCGTCGTACAAACAATCCTCGACATTGGCTTGCAGGTCTTTTACTCCCGATATGACACCCACGATACCACCGCAGCTCCAACCGCTTCCGGTAACGGTGGCTTGGCTGTGACAGCCGCTCACTGTGCCCATGGTGACTGTGCCGACAATACCGCCAAAGTAATTGGGTGACAACTCATCCTGATGAGGACGCACAGTGACATCGCCCACAAAGCAGTCGGTGACAGTACCTTTATATAAACCGCCGACAATGGTGCCCACCGACATGCTGCCCTCAACGCAGCCCGAGACCACCGAGAGGTTTTTCACTGTGCCAAGTTCCACATCGCCGAATAAGCCTATATACCCGCTATTCACGCTCACATAAAGCCCGCGGATGGTCTTGTCGGAGCCGTCGAATGTACCGGCGAACGAGTTGGCAGCACTGCCCACGGGCACCCAATAGTGCTCGCCCAGATCAAGGTCGGCAGCAAGGGTGACGGTCTTTTCCTCAAAGTTGCTTCCGTTGTTCACCAGATAAGCGAGTTGCGCAAAATCGGCGGCGTCGGTAATAATGAATTCAGTGGTGCTCTCATAGTCGGAGCCCCAATCCGCATTGCGGTAATCGCTCCAACTTCCCTCTTGTGCCCACAGCGTAAAGCTGGCCACAAGTGCCACAAGTAAGAGTAATGATTTTTTCATATGCAGTAAGTTTTATAAGTGAATAATCGAGATTTATTGCGCAAAGATACACCATTTTTCTCAAACAGAGCTTAATTTCGTCCGAAATTTTTATTGAGGGCGTTGCTCAAAATGCCTGTGAAAGTGCGCCCGATGTTATCTTCATAGAACTCCTTCAAATTCATCACCGAGGCGTAATACTTTCTCGAAAACCACTTGCGGCGTTTGCGCTTCTTGGCTCGGCCGAGATCGCCGGAGTTGCCACGAGGCGTTTCGTGACCGCAACCCCGGCTGCGCCTCGGCAGAGGTGTGAGCAAGCTCCCCCTCTGCGCTCGACTTGCGCGGCGTTTCTCTGCCGGTGCCGTAGTCCTGCCACAAGCCGTATTACATAATCTGCTCACGCTCGGCAATGCTCAAGCAAGCTTGGCACTGCGCTCGCTCAATCGCAGATTTCGAGAAAGGCTTGTGAGAAGCCCACCTCGAAGAAGCGTCCGTCGGCACGCACGGGCAACGCCTTTGGCGATGCTAACAGTGCGCCGGTGTCAATGACACCTAACAGCGTGATTTGCTCCTGCCAAATCTTTAGCATGGTGTCATTGAAACCGTTGACCCACTTCTGCCGTTGTTCAAGGGCTTGCTGCTCGGTGATGTTGCTATTCGCTGCGCTCATGGAGTAACGAGTAAAGATTAACGAGTAACGACATCAATCCCACTCTGTAGGATTGTAGCGCAGGTCGGTATAGACATCGACGGCGACTTGGAAAAAGGCGCAGGCGCAGCCGGAGAAGAAATATCGGTCAATCTCGTTGAACGATATGCGTGGGTCGAGGTAGATGCACTGTTCCTCTAACTTGGTTTTCTCCAGAATAAGCAGCGACATGAACTGCCGGAACACCTCTCGCATGGTGTCCATGCAGGTGTTGCGAGCCTTCATGTCATCAATCTTGTGGCGCATCGCCATAAACACTGTCTTCACACGGCGAGTTCGCGGTGTGTTGTTCAACTCGGTGAAACCGTTGGCGATGTCGCTTACGCAGACAAATGCCAGCGACTGCTGCATATTGTCAAGTGCCTCTTCGAACCCGTCCAACCCGCTGACCCGGCAAAAGGTGAAATGTTCACTTTTTGCGAGGCGGTTGGTCGTGGTGAGGTGTTCAAAAAACTCGGTCGCGTCCCAGCGACCATCGGGAAATAGATTTATCATTTCGTTGGGAATTTACGGATCAGTTCTTCATACTCTCGTGCTTGCGCATCGAGTTCGGTGAGGGCTCGCCAAGTGTCGAGCGAGAGCACTTCTTTCTCTTTGGTGATGTCGCCTTTGGTGAGAGCACGAATTTGAGCGTGGACGGCGTTTTGCAGCATTTCATACTGCGAACCGCCGTGCTCAATCATGTTGCCGTCGGCACCGCTTGCGCCAGCGATCGGCTGAAAGAAGTGCTTGAACACTTTGGCGAGAAAACCTTTGAGCGAGGCGAACCAGTAGAACACACTGACGCGCTCGGCGGCAGTGAGTTTGATGCGCTTTGTGTCGTAGAGGTGTGCCGCCAGTTCATCGAGCAGGTCGTCCTGCTTGGTGGCGAGATAACCTTGATAGAGGTTATCGCAGACGATGAACGTCTCAAACGGCACACCTTCAAAGTCCGCCGGCACGGCTCGGTGTCTGCCGATCCGTGCGATGCGGACCGGCATAGACGGTACGTTGTCGAGCCAGTCGAGCGCATGGGTGGCTCGTTCCACCTGCTCGGCTGCGAGAACAAAGTTCAAGCCGTCATGCTTGCACGCCCAAACATTGCCGTAGCGCTGCAGGACTTTCAGCCCTGCCCAGCGATGAAGGCAATAGGCTTTGACTTCGGTTGCGGTGAAGCCCTGCGCAAGCAAGGCGAAAACGTACCGAAGCTGCTTGTCGCTTAAATCTTCCCATTTCTTGGGAAGTTTGAGGTCAATTGAGATTATGTCTTGTTGCATAAGAAAAGCGATTATCGTACCACAAAAGTACGGTAACCGCTTCTATGCGTAAAAGACATGAAACTACATTTTGTTTTTTGAGTTACTGGGCAATTATTTTGGTGAAAATATTTAAGAAAGAAGTAACGAGGTCTTTGTCTTCAACGAATACAATAGCGGCATCATTATGAAATTGATAGGGGCAGGCAAGTTTGACAACAAAATTG
>JAFTFC010000105.1 GCA_017449725.1 Prevotella sp.
ATGATGAGTGTTACCACTGGCTTTCTGTCGGAGTGCCAGATAGTTTCTTTCTACTTCGGCAAAGAGGCTGTCGGCTTCGGCTTCGGCGCCGACAAGCATGCCGTAGAAGCGCATCCACTCGGCACGACCGAGGGCAGAGGGTTCCATGTAGCCAGCCATCTCGATGATGGTAATGCCGAGGTCTTCCACTCGTCCGTAGCCACCGCTGTTCTGGAAGGGTGACAGGAAAATGGCGTCGGGCTGCAGGGAGATAATTGTCTCGACGGTGGGCTGAAGACCGCTGCCGCAATCTGCCACCTTGCCTGACTTCGCACGTTGCTGGATAACCGGCAGGTGGACATACTGCAAGTCGCACACACCGGCAATGGTCTCCAGACGACCGAGCTGGTTGAGAAGTCCGCAGTGGACGCTGGTACCTATTACTAATCGAGGGTACGAGGGTTGAGAGTTGTGAGTTGAGGGTTGATGTGGGAGGGTGCCATCGGGGTTGAGGGTGTATTGGTGGAGCGTTTTTCCTTCGTTCCACGGGTCGGCGATACTCACTTCGGTGCGGTCGCTGTAGCGAACAACTGTCAGCAACTTGGCATAGCGAAAGCGGACGGTATCGCCCTGTTCGTCTGAAAAAGAGGTGCTGCCGCCCCTGCACGAGCAGAGGGCAGCAGTCACCATAACAACTATAAATAAATGCTTGATCATGAGCCTTGGTTATTTCACGCTGACCTTGCGCACGGTGCCGTCCTTCAGGCGGACGACGTTGACGCCGCGGCTGCGGTCGCTCAGTTTGCGTCCACCGAGGTCGTAGCGACCCTCGACATTGCTGTCGCGGTAGATGCCGCTGATGCCGTCAGGCTGGGTGTAGGTGAAGTTGACGGGCAGGCGCAGATACTGCGTCATGCCTTTCTGCGTGGCACGGAGAATGACCTCGAAGGTCTCGTCGTTCTCGGTTCCCTTCACCACGAGGTTGCCCTCGCTGATGGTCACTTCTGCCTTTACAGCCTCGTCGAGCGGTTCGGCAAAGGCATAGACGATGGTAGCCTCGGCATTCTCGAAGGAGAAGTAGTCCTTGAGCGCCACGGTAACCTCGTTCTGCTCATTGGCGATGTTGAGTGTCTCAGCGTCGGCGACGGCGCGCTCACCGCCCAGGTTGTCCATGCAGAAGTAGGTCGGCGTGGTCAGTCCGTAGGCGTTCTTCTTCGTACCGTCGAAACTGAACGAGAGCGTCTTCACGGTGCCCAGTGAACGGAGGTCTACCCATTCCCACGTGTGGATGTAGTAGCGGTCGGCTTCTTTCTCTGCGCGGTAGTCGGCCAGGTAGTAGTCGAGGCTGTTACCATTGTCGGCAGTGATGGTCAGTTTCAGATAGTCGTCCTTCTCGAAGGGACCGCTCATGCCGTCGCCGTTGACGACAGCGTCAGCAACCCATGCATTGCTGGTGATGTAGAAGCCAGAGATCTCAGCACCTGCATCGCCGTTCTTCACGTGAGCCTTACCAGCCTGCGGATAGACCACGGCGAAGTTCTCCGAACCGTCGTAGCCGCCGCCCGCAGCAGAGTTGAACTGATCGGTGGTGTAGGTTGTGAACGTGTCAGACGTGCTGTTGGAGTACATGAAGTCGTAGTAGAAGCCCCATTCCGGTATAACACCGTTGTCGAACTCGAACGAGCCGCTGACGAACGAGCCTTGCAGATGGCTGCCGTTCTCCCAACTCTCCTCGGCGAGGTAGAGGTTCTCGAACGTTGCCGGCAGCAACTCCTCGCTGGTGACGTAGACGCGCACGGTATCGGCAGCCACGAAGTTGCGGCTGTCTTTGACGGTCAGGTAGTAGTCGGTGTGCTCTGTCGGCGTGACTTCCAGTGTGAGCAGGTCTGTCGGCAGTTCGTCGAAGGTCTCTGTCTTCAGTTCGTTGTGCTTGGCATCTGTCCAGATCACGGTGTAGGGAGCCTCGCCCTCAGCCATCATGGCGTAGAGCGTAGCGCTCTCGCCCAGTTCGACGGTAGTCTCGGTGTTGCCCTCAGCGTCGGCGAAGAGTTCTGCCTCAGGAGCCGGGGCGGGAGTCTTCAGCGTGGTGAACGGAGCAGCAAAGCGTTTGGTCTCATCCTTCTGTCCGGCAGGACTCTGGAGGAAGACGTGTGCCGTGTAGTCGGTCAGTTCGGCCAGTCCCGTCAAGTTGAACTGTGCCTCGGTGTTAGCGGTCAGCACTGCCACCATGTCGGAAGCCAGAAGTTCGTCGACTGTCGGCTGAGGCTCGTCGCCCTGTGTCAGCACGAGGAATGCCTTGCCCATGGCGTCTGCCTTCACGAGGACGGCAGCCGACTCGTGGGTGATGCTGACCACCTGCGGATAGTCTTCAGCCATCTGCGGGATGACATCCTCTGCGTATTCGTAAGCACCGATCGAGATGTTCTCCGTGGGGCGTTCCTTACCGGTGATGTCAGTGGTGACGTAGGTCAGTGCCTTAGCCTTGAGCAGGTCGCCGTCGAGGGTGTTGGCGGGCATGAGGATGTCGTCGGTGACGAAGGTCACCTTCTTGTTGATGCATCCCGTTGCGCCGGTCTTCTCCACGAACGTAGCGAAATCGCCATTGGTTGCGCTTGCTGCGCGGAAGAAGGTCTCGCCGTCGGTGTACATGAGGTTGTTCTCAAACTTCACCTTGTCCGCTGCGAGGTTGGCATCGTTGTAGAGGTTGACGGCATAGCCGTTGGTCTCGTTCTGAATGATGTTGTTCACCACGTTGACATTGCCGTAGCCTTCAGCAAGTGCGGATGAAACGAACAGTGCAGGACCGCCGTTGGTTCCGGTCATGCGGAACGTGTTGTTGGCGATATTGAGGTTCTTTGTCTTGTTGCTGCTCATCTTCAGCGGTGTGCAACTTGCGTTGGCAGAAGCCAGTACAACCACATTGTTGGCAATGATGGCGGGTGCTGCCTCTGTCGCTTCCATCTGGCGAACGTAGATGGCTGCCAGAGTGTTGGCAGATGCCAGATTGAAGACGTTGCCGGTGATTTCTGTTGACTCCGCATATTCGTCGCGCACAGTGACATCGATGACACCGTTGCTCATCTTGACGTTGCTGTCGTCGATGATGAACGTGTTGTTACGAATCTTGACTCCAAGTTCGTCGTAAGAGTACATCATGAAGCGACCGTTGTTCTTGAAGGTGTTGCCCTCAACGACACCGCCAACCTCCTTGGGCAGTGCCACAATGCTTGTTCCGCCCATGTAGACACCGTACTTGCCGCCCTCGAGCAGGCAGTTCTTGACGGTCAGGTAGTCATTGTTCTTGTTCTCTTCGTCGATGATGGTATGGTTAACCAGTGCAACACCGTCGCCCGAGGTAGCATAGATGATTTCAGCATGCAGGTAGCAGTTGTCGACAGTGATGTGGCGGCTACCGTCCTTCACCATCACCAGTGCCTTGTATCCCGTTGCGTCGGTGGTTGTGACTTCGAGGTTGTGCAGTGTGACGTAACTTGCTTCATAGAGCGTAATGACGCCATAGTCTTTCTTATGCTGATCGTCGGAATAGCCACCGGAGATGTAGTTGTTCTCGTAGATCTTGACATCACGCTTGCCGCTCTCACTTTCGAGCGTCAGAGTGTTCACGCTTCCCATACCTTTGATGTAGGGGATGCGCACCTTCTCATTGTACTCGCCGGCCTTGATCTTCAGCGTCACAGGACCTTCCATGCCCAGTGTGCCGATGTCGTCGATGGCTCCCTGGATGGTGGCGTAGTCGCCGCCCTGCCCCACGGTGTAGTCGCCGCTCTTGCCGCTGGCAACGGTGATGGTTGCCGTGGCGGGGTCGGTTACGTCAATGGTAGTGCCGTTGACCGTCACACTGTTGAGCGTAGCCGTGGCGGTCTGTCCTACCTCGGCGGTGGTCTTCACGTCGTAGGTCAGCCAGAAGTAGTAGGTTCCACTGTTAGTGATCTCATACTCGGTGTCGAACACTTCGTTGGCAGAGAATGATGCGACGCTTCCTGTCTGATAGATATGGCTTGCCTCGAGTGCCTCGCCCTGTGCGTCAGCCAGGTTGAAAGCGGTGATCTTGGCGGGCGTGAGTTCGCCCTTAGCCTCGACGGCTACCTTGAGCATCTTCACGTCGGTCTGTCCTTTGAGCACTTCGTTGACGCTGATGTCCTCAGTGGTCACCTTCGTGATGGCAACGTCGCTCTTCTTGTAGCCCACAGCCTCTACGGCGAAGTTGGGTTTGGTGTAAGAGCCGGCACCAACATACTTGATAGTTAACTTACCGCCATCGAAAGCAGCATCGGTGACGATGGGATCGAACTTGGCTGAAGAGCCGCTGAGGTCGACGATGAGATTGTCTGCGTTCTCCTCGCCACCTTTATAGAGATACAGATGGCTTGTATAATTGAACGAAAGCCCCTTGTCGGTCAGTCTGATGCAGTCGGCTTCGCCTGTTGGAGCCAGTGTGATGGTGGCTGTCACGCCGTCGGCACCGTCGCCCTCAGGACCGCCGTCGTCATAGATCATGACCTGCTTGTCCAGTCCGAGGTTCAGTGTGCCGTGGTCGCCGGCAGTCATCAGAACCATGTTCTTCAGCGTGCGCGCTCCTTCGGGGTCGCCTGCTGTGGCTGCCACGTCACTGCCGCCGATGACAACGGCGGTCACCATGGCGTCAATCGTCTGGTTTTCCGTGGCGCTCTCGCTGACGTCAGCCTTGACGGTGAGCAGGTTGTCGCCCTCAGCCAGCGTCAGTGCTTCGCTGAAGTTGACTGTCACGTTGGCAGCAGCGGCGGCTTCGCCCAACTTTGTCTCACCCTTCCAAACGGAAACCTTGGTGATGTTTGCCTCTGTGCCTTTCAGGTTGAGTTTCATGGCACTCATCGCCAGCGCATTCTGGTCGCCCTCAGTCTTGACGTTTACATTGAGCAGTTCCTGGTCGGCAGCACCGATAGAAGCGTCGGCAGTCGTTGCCTGAGTGGCTTCGACGGTCTTCACCTCCATGGGCTTTACCTGATACTCGCTGACGGTAGCCTTGAAACCGGCAGCAGTAGAATAAGTCGAGTTGGCATTGAACGATACCGTCAGTGCTCCGTCAGCGGCTGTTGAGCGGATGACATGACCCGGACCATTGGCGTAGTCTGTCTGAGCCGTGGGCTCCCACAGCACGTAACCGCTTGTTCCCTGGCCGTTGTAGATCTTGAACTTAGCCGATGAAGATGCGTTGTAACTATTGTAGTAGATAGCAAACTGCGAGAAGTCAATCTGAGCCACCATGCCGCTGTGCTTGGGGACAAACACGTTAATGCGGTCGTCGTTGCCGTACTCGTAGTTTGAACTATATTCACTTCTGGGTTTTGTCTCAAAGGCGATAGAACCGTTAACGTTCTTGGTGACGGTGCCCTGACCTTCGTGCGAGAGAACGATGTTGTTGACGGTGCGCTCCACAGCGTCGGCAGTGACGTTCTCCGTCTTGGCGGCGTTGTTCACCAGTGCTGTCACGCTGACAGCCTTGGCAGCGACCTTCTGGTCGTTGAGTGCTTCGTCGCTGATGTCGTATTTCAGTGTGAACAGGTTGTCACCCTCAGCCAGTGTCTGCGGAGTGGTCAGCGTGATGTCGAAGGCGTCGGCAGCAACGGCGGTCTCGCCAACTTTCGTCGATCCGAAGTAGAGCGAAGCCTTAGCGACAAGGGCATTGGTGCCGTTGGTGGTGAACGCCATCTTGGTCACCTGCATGGCAGGTTCTGTGTTGAGTGCCTTCACCGTGATGTCCAGCATGTCCTGTGCCTCGTCGCCCGCAGCGACATTCTCTGTGGAGGATGCTGTGGCGGTGATGCCGTTGAAGTCCATGGGCTGCGGGGTGAACAGGCTTACTGTTGCCTCCCAGCCATTGGCATCGATAGAGTTGCTGGCGTCGCTGAAGAGGACAACCGTCAGCGCACCATCGTCAGCGGTAGAGCGGACGATGCCCGTCTCGCCCTGCTGGAGCGTTCTGATGAGATTGGCGGCATTAACCTCTGTGCCGCTATATATGCGCAGTTCCTGATTGTAGAGAGAACCATGCCATATCTCGTTCTTCGTGAAATCAACCATCACCTTCTTGCCGGTAACACCCGAGAGGAAGGTAATCTGACCGTTAGTCTTGGAGAGGATGCCACCATCCTTTCCGCCTTCGTCGTAGAACTGGAGCGGTGTCTCATCGACGGTGATGGTCTGCGGAGTGGCGGTCATGATGGCAATGGCGGGGTTGACGACCTCCACGGAGGTGCCGGCGGTGAACGGAGTGACACCGTCGGTGTGTCCTGTTGTCACTACCTTTGTAACATCAACCTGAACCTTTGCGCCTACGGCTGCTGTGCCGAGGAAGTCGCCCTTGATGGTGTAGGTGTTCGTACCGTCAGAAAGAGCATCTTCCAGTACAAATCGGTAACTGCCGCCATCCTGGTTGATGGACGCAGGAACCTGAACGTCGCCCTTGAAGATTTTCAGCGCCGTGGGGTTCATGGCACTCTCGTTCTTCGTCATGTTGAAGTAGACCTGCCCGAGGTTGTCGGGGTTCATCACGCCCGTCGTCGTCACATAGACATTGGCGAGCGGCACGTTCTGATTGGAACTAAGTTCACCGCCAACGCCGTCGTAGTTGCTTCCTGCACCCGTGACGGTCATGTTCTCCAGCGTGACACACTTCACCTTGGCTACCCAGCCGGCGCA
>JAFTFC010000106.1 GCA_017449725.1 Prevotella sp.
ATCATCTCCAAGTTCTCTGTATGGCCTTGTTTGAACTTCCGTATCTGCGGAAAGATTCTCTAATCGAAGATATATTCCTCCTCGATATCGCCCGCTGGAACCTCCTTTGGTTTCGGCGGGTTTTTCAGTTGTCCCTTCTCGTCGAACATACCGTAGGTGGTGCGCAGCACGATGAACTCTGTGCGGCGGTTCAGCTGGTTGCAAATCTCCTGCTGCTCTTCGCTGAGTTTCTTGATGTACTCTTCGGTTAGCACATCGTCCTCCTTCATCCATGGATATGTCTCAGTGAGTTTTTTGCGGATGGTCTTCGGCTTCTCCTTGCCGTAGCCTACGGGTGTAAGACGGTCGGCGGCAATGCCGTGCTCTATGAGGTAGTCCACAACAGCCTGGGCACGGTGCTGCGAGAGGGTCTTGTTATACTGTGCCGAACCGCGGTAGTCGCAGTGGGCAGAGAGTTCTATTGTCACGTTGCCGTTCTCTTGGAGCAGTTTCACCAGTTCGTCGAGTGCTGTTTTCGACTCGGGGCGTAATGTTGCCTTGTCGAAGTCGTAGAAGATGTTGTCGATAAGTACCGGCACGCGGATGCTTGCTAAGGGGAACTGCAAGGTGTATTCCTCGGAGTCGTCTGCAGGGGCAACACACAGTTCTTCCTTGTGGTTCAGGAATCCCTTGCACGAAGCGAGCATCACGTAGTGTACATTGGGCTTAATAACTTGCTCGAAGGAACCGTCGCCCTTGACGCTCAGTTTCAGGTTGGTTCCGTCGTCGCCCACAAGGTAGACTTGTGCCGCCGGCAGTTCGTAGCCGTCCATCTCGTACACCCATCCCTTGATATTCTGGATAATCTCGGCGTTCTCGAAACTGTAGATGTGGTCGAAGCCGCGTCCGTTGTCGCGGTTTGACGAGAAGAAACCGCGGTTCTTCACTCCTTCGAAGGTCATGCCGAAGTCGTCGCCGTGGGAGTTCAGGGGGTAGCCCGGATGCTCGAGGTGGTAGCGCCCGTCTGTACCGACTGTGGCGATAAAGACGTCCAGTCCACCCATTCCCGGATGACCGTCGCTGGAGAAATAGAGGTCGCCGTTGGGACGGAATGTCGGGAACATCTCGTCGCCCGCAGTGTTTATCGGTGCTCCGAGGTTCTCTACACCGCCAAGTCCTGCGGCGGTCAGTCGGATGCGCCAGATGTCGAGACCGCCCTTTCCTCCGGGCATGTCTGATACGAAGTAGAGCCACTCGCCGTCGGGCGAAACTGCGGGGTGAGCATAGCTTGAAAGCGTATCACGGGTGATGTCAAGTTTAGATGCTTTCCCCCATGCGGCATCCGAGCGAGCCGACTTCACTATCGTTGCAAAGCGGGGATAAGTTGGGTCGGTGACGCACTGTGTGAGGAACATCTCCCTCTGGTCTGGCGAGAAGCAGCAGGCTCCCTCGTCATATTCGGTGTTCAGTCCGCTTTCTATTGTCTGCGGCTTTCCCCATTTTCCCTTGTCGTCCTTTTGCGAGAAGAAAATGTCACCCGCCTTAGTTCCGGTTATGCCGCTCAGTTCGTCGCCCTGTGCCTCATTGCGCGTTGAGGTGAAGTAGAGCTGGTCGTAGGAGTCGCCGAAAAGCATCGGCGAGAAGTCGGATCGGCGCGAGTTGAAGATATCCATCTTCTTCACCGTATAGCGCGAACCCTTTTCCTTGATTTTCGGTGCAGTGCGGGCTGCCTGAAGACCATTCTTGGCGAGGTCTCTATAGCTGCTGTAGTTGCTATGGTCTCTGTGACTGTCCAAGGAGTCGAGTACTCCCTGGTATTCGCGCTCCGCCTCGCGGTAGTTGCCGTTTTTCAGTAACTGCCGGGCGAAGGCAAGGTGCGTGTCTATTGAGTCTTGCTTGTAGCGTATGACGTTGCGGTAGGCGGCGATAGCCTTCTGCGTCTGTCCCATGCGGTCGTAGCAGTAGGCGAGCTTAGCAGCCCTCTGTCCTCGCTTGTCACGTTCGGTGGCAGGGGTGCGGCTGTATGCCTGTTTGAACTGGTCGGCAGCCTCAAAGTACTCTCCGAGGGCGAGGAATTTCTCACCCTTCTTCATATTGTGTTCTGCGCCACATGCAGTAAGGAGCATGATGGTAGCTGCAATAATCAAAACTTTATAATTCTTCATACACCTTATATAACTGAAAAAGCGCAAATTTATTGTTTGCGCTTTTTCTTCTCTTTCTCTTCCACTACCGCTACATGGCGGTTGGAGGTGTCGGCAAGCACCTGGTTGACAATCTGGGTGACCTGCTCTTTCAGTTCGTCGATGAACTGTGACGGCTCGTAGCGACGGTGCTCTATGTCACGAAGTTTCTTCTCCCAGATACCCGTCAGTTCGCAACTCTTGAGCAACTCTTCGTGTATGATGTCAATAAGCTGGATACCTGTTTCGGTG
Organism: Prevotella sp.; assembly: GCA_017449725.1. Classification (GTDB taxonomy): domain Bacteria; phylum Bacteroidota; class Bacteroidia; order Bacteroidales; family Bacteroidaceae; genus Prevotella. The sequence continues at coordinate 2,415 of JAFTFC010000106.1, forward strand.
GCGACGAGACGTTTGCGTTCCCTGCGTATGTAGTGGCGCTTGAAGAGTGTCTCTATGATACCGGCGCGTGACGACGGACGACCGATGCCGTTCTCCTTTAGTGCTGCTCGCAGCTCCTCGTCCTCCACAAACTTACCCGCTGTCTCCATAGCGCGGAGCAGCGATGCCTCGGTGTAGTAGGGCGGGGGAGTAGTCATTTTCTCAGTCAGGGTCGGAGTATGTTCTCCGCTCTCGCCTTTATTGAACGAAGGAAGTGTACGCTCCTGGGTTTCAAGGTTTTCAGTATTATCAACATTATCCGTATTATCGGAACTTTCTCGTGCTTCGTCTTTTGTGTCTCGCGTTTCGTAAACGGCGCGCCATCCCGGTTCGAGAATCTCCTTTCCGGTCACCTTGAACTCTATTCCGTCCACCTCTCCGAGTACCGTCGTTGTTGAGAATTTGCAGTCGGGATAGAAGGCTGCTATGAAACGACGGGCGATGAGGTCATACACCTTATATTCCAAGTCGCTGAGTCCGTTGGGAATTACTCCCGTAGGTATGATGGCGTGGTGGTCGGTAACTTTCGAGTTGTCGAACACACGCTTGGTTTTCTTCAGCGGCTTTCCTCCTAACGGACGGATAAGGTCGGCGTATGGAGTCTTACCTGCCCATTTCACTTGGAACAGTCCGTTCATAGTCTGCGGACATTTGGGGTACACGTCGTCGGGCAGGAACTGTGTATCCACGCGCGGGTAGGTGGTCAACTTATGTTCATACAGGCTCTGAATGGTATTAAGTGTCTGTTCGGCACTTAGTCCGTATTTTCTGTTGCAGTCCACTTGCAGCGACGTGAGGTCGTAGAGCGGCTTGGGCTGTTCCTTGCCCTCCTTCTTCTCCACCTTGGTGATTGTGAATGGTTTGCCTTCGATAGTTGCGAAAGCCTTCTCACCCTCTTCCTTCGATGTGAACTTTCCGCTGGTGGCTGTGAAGGTGGTGTCGCGATATATCGTTGCAAGCACCCAGTAGGGTTCGGGCTTGAAGTTGTTTATCTCCTTCTGGCGGTTCACTATGAGTGCCAGCGTGGGTGTCTGTACTCGTCCGATGGATAGCACCTGCCGGTTCTGTCCGTATTTTAGTGTGTAGAGACGTGTGGCGTTCATGCCCAGCAGCCAGTCGCCGATGGCACGGCTTAGTCCTGCCATGTAGAGCGGCTGATAGTCAGCCTGGTCCTTAAGCTGTTGGAACCCTTCGCGGATGGCTTCGTCGGTCATCGACGATATCCAGAGGCGCTTTACGGGGCACTTCGCCTGAGCCTTTTGCATCACCCATCGCTGGATGAGCTCTCCCTCCTGACCGGCGTCGCCGCAGTTTACGATGCTGTCGGCAGCCTGCATTAGTTTCTCTATCACGGCGAACTGCTTGTGAATGCTGTCTTGGTCGATGAGCTTGATGCCGAAACGAGGCGGAATCATAGGCAGCGACGACAGGCTCCACGACTTCCACATCGGCGTGTAGTCGTGGGGTTCCTTCAGTGTGCACAGATGACCGTAAGTCCATGTCACCTGGTATCCGTTGCCCTCCATATACCCTTGATGTTGCGTGTTGGCACCTATGATGCGGGCTATGTCGCGTGCCACACTGGGTTTCTCTGCAATACAAACTATCATTCGAGGTGCAAAGGTACAATAAATTGGGGAAAAATCCAAAGATAAAAATAAAAAAATCCCAACAAAAGAAACTGGAAAAATTTGCATTTTATCATTATTGTTAGTATATTTGCATCGAGATTTGTAGAGTACTTTAATGATTATGCTTGGTAGAAGAATTGTTGTGTTGCTAATGTTGTGCTGTGTCTTAGACTTCAGTATTGCTAAGGCAACTGACGTAAGTGTTATAGCAGATGAAGACTCCTGCGTTCACCTAAGTGAGGTGGTGGTGACAGGACTCACCGGCTCTACACGCATAAGCCAGATTCCCGCACCCGTGGCGGTGATCTCGCCCGAAGAACTTCAGTTGCATTCCTCCACGAATATTATAGATGCCATAAGCCGCCAGCCCGGAATGTCGCAGATAACTACCGGCGGCGGAATAAGCAAACCCGTCATCCGTGGCTTGGGATTCAATCGTGTGCTCGTCCTAAGCGACGGCATACGTCAGGAAGGTCAGCAGTGGGGCGATGAGCACGGACTGGAGGTGGACGGTGAGAGCGTCAACTCGGTGGAGATAATGAAGGGACCGGCATCGCTGATGTACGGTTCTGACGCTATGGCGGGAGTGATACTGCTCCACGATGCTCCGCTCATGCAGCAGGGTGAGACCCGCCAGTCGGCTACGGCAGGCTATCAGACCAACAACCGCCTCTTCGCCTACTCCGTGAACACGGCAGGCAACGAGAAAGGCTTTGTGTGGGACTGGCGATGGACCCAGCGATGGGCGGGTGAGTACACCAACCCAGAAAACGGACGGGTGCATAATTCCCAGTTCCGCGAGCAGGCTCTCAAGGGAATGCTCGGGCTGAGCCGTCAGTGGGGACGTTCGCTGCTCAAGATGAGCTACTTCCACCAACGTCCGGGAATTATCGAAGAGCCCGACGAGGAACCCTATCAGCATATCCGCCACTATAAGGCGTTGACAGACAATACGATATACCTTGGTGATGGAGTCCTAAAAGCCATCGTAGGCTATCAGCACAACCGCCGTCAGGAGTACGAGGACGGTGAGGTGGGGCTCGACTTCTTGTTGCACACCGTGAACTACGATGTGCGCTATGTCTTCCCATTCACTTGGAAACTTAATGTCGGCATCAACGGTATGTGGCAGCAGTCGAAGAACAAAGGTGAGGAGACTCTTATTCCCGCCTACCATCTCCTGGATGCCGGCGTCTTCGCCACCGCCAGCCAGTCTTTCGGACACGTGCATCTCAGCGGTGGCATGCGCTACGACCACCGTCATGTGAGCTGGGAGCGAAAGCGCAACTTTGATGCCCTTACCGGCAGCATAGGCGCCATTTGGAACCTGAGCAATAGTCTCGACCTTAGGTTGAACATCGCCCGAGGTTTCCGGGCTCCAAACATGAGTGAACTGGGAAGCGACGGCGAGCACGAAGGAACATTCCGCTACGAGATAGGCAACAGCGACCTTAAGCCTGAGTACAGTTGGCAGGGAGACCTCGGACTGGACTTCACATCAGAGTACGTTTCCGCTAAGCTGTCGCTCTTTGCCAACCGAATCACCAATTTCATCTTCGCCGAAAAAGTTGTTGATGAGGCTGAACTGCCGCAGCCGCAAGAAGACCTCCCCGTTTTCCGCTTCACACAGGGCGATGCCCTCCTCATGGGCGGCGAGGCAACGGTGATTTTCCATCCCATCCACCACCTGCACTGGGAGAATGCCTTCTCCTATGTCAGCAGCCGGCAGATGCACCAGCCCGAGGAGTCGCGCTATCTGCCATTTACTCCGGCACCCCGCTGGATGTCCACTCTCCACTATGATATAAAGGGGGCTTGCACGTGGATACGCAACCTCTTCGCCGAGATAGAGATGGAATGCAACTTGAAGCAGAACCATGTTTATCGGCTTAACGACACCGAGACACCCTCACCGTCGTACACCCTGTTCCACCTTGCGGCAGGAACGGATATTCTGCACCGTGGACGCAACGTGGTCACCCTTAACTTCTCGGTAGAGAACCTCTTCAACCGAGCCTATCGCAACCACCTTAGCCGACTGCGCGAGGGCGGAATCTACAATATGGGACGTAACGTGGCACTGAAAGCAACAATACATATCTGACACTTATATTTTAACTAAAATCCTTAAAACTATGAAAATTGGAATTCCAAAAGAAATTAAAGACAATGAGAACCGAGTGGGTATGACCCCGTCGGGAGTGGCAGAACTAATCAAGCACGGACACATAGTCTACGTTCAACACACGGCAGGCGAGGGTAGTGGCTTCGCCGATGCTCAGTACGAGCAGGTGGGTGCCAAGATACTTCCTGCCATTGAGGATGTCTATCGTGAGGCAGAGATGATTGTCAAGGTCAAAGAACCCATCAGTCCTGAGTACGGGCTAATCCGCAAGGGGCAGGTGCTCTTCACTTACTTCCATTTTGCCTGTGAGCGCGAACTTACCGACGCCATGCTCAAGAGCGGGGCTACGTGTATCGCCTACGAGACGGTGGAGAAGGACGACCGCTCGCTGCCGCTACTCATCCCGATGAGCGAGGTGGCTGGTCGCATGGCTACTCAGAATGCAGCCTACTACCTGCAGAAGACCAAGGGAGGCAAGGGAAAACTCATGGCTGGAGTGCCGGGAGTGAAGCCTGCACGAGTGCTGGTGCTCGGAGCCGGAACCGTGGGTGAGGCGGCAGCACGCATCGCCGTCGGAATGGGTGCCGACGTTACTATCACCGACATATCACTGCCCCGACTGAAACGTCTGGCGGCAGACATGCCCACCGTGCATACTCTCTACTCTTCAGAGCATAACATCCGGCAGGAACTGCCTACGGTAGACGCAGTCATCGGTTCGGTACTTATCCCGGGCGATGCAGCCCCGAAACTCATCACCCGTGATATGCTGAAACTTATGGAACCCGGAACAGTACTTGTGGATGTGGCAATCGACCAGGGCGGCTGCTTCGAGACATCCCATCCCACGAAACATAGCGACCCCGTATATACTATAGATGGTATCGTTCACTATGCTGTGGCAAACATCCCGGGTGCAGTGCCCAACACTTCGACTATGGCACTCACCAACGCCACCCTTCGCTATGCCGTAGCACTTGCCGACAAGGGTTGGCAGCAGGCATGCCGCGATGATGTTGCCCTGCGCCGGGGAGTGAACATTACAGACGGAATGATTACTTACGAGGCAGTAGCCAAGGTGTTCAACCTTCCCTATACGCCGCTGGAGTTGTAAGAATTCATAAAATCAGGGCAGCCGTTCGTCAATGGCTGCCCCCTACCATAGAATTTTAATTTTTTGTTGCCACTTTTGCCACTAATGTCACAAACCCCCTGTTTATCGAGGTTTCGCGCGTGGCAAAATGGTGGCAAAGTGACAAAATACTCCCGCTTTTAACATATTTTTAATCCGGTTTTGCCCTTCGCCACTTTCAAGAAACTTTCGTAGTGTGAAAGAGTCTCTTTCGTTACGGGAAAGTGACTCTTTCGAATTACGAAGGATACACCTTCGAATTACGAAGGACCCTCCTTCAAATTACGAAAGATCCGCTTTCGTAACACGAAACTCCCACGTGAATGATTTCTTGGTTTCGGTGTGTTTTTTAGGAATTAGCATATAAAATATGTTAAATTCCAGGGTATTTTGTCACTTTGCCACCATTTTGCCACTCGCTAATGTCCTGATTTCAAGTATTTTAACCCTAAAGTGGCAAAAGTGGCAACAAATTTCAAAAAAGTATGGAATACCTTTATTTTTTCTTACCTTTGCAAGCGAAAAGAAATAGTTATGGGAAAAGGAAAGTTGGCGAAGTTCGCCGATATGGAGAGATATGAGAACGTGTTCCAGTATCCGTTCTCGGTGATTGAGCAGGTGCCGTTCGAGATGAAGGGACGATGGAGAGAGAATTACTTCCACAACGATAACCCCATTGTCCTGGAATTGGGATGCGGCAAGGGAGAATATGCCGTGGGACTGGCGAAGCAGTACCCCGACAAGAACTTTATAGGAGTAGACATAAAGGGCGCCAGGATGTGGACAGGCGCGACTCAGGCGCTGAACGAAGGACTGAAGAACGTGGCGTTCCTGCGTACTAATATCGAGATAATCGACAGGTTCTTTGCCGAGGATGAAGTGCAGGAGATATGGCTGACGTTCAGCGATCCGCAGATGAAGAATCCCCGCAAACGACTTACATCAACGTTCTTCATGTAGCGCTACCGCCGTTTCTTGATTGACGGCGGAACGATACACCTGAAGACCGACTCCAACTTCCTGTTTACATACACCAAGTACATGGTGGAACACAACAGCCTGCCAGTGGAGGAGATGACGACAGACCTGTATCATGACTCTCAGCTCTTGACTCAAAACTCTCCTCTGCTGAATATCCGCACTTACTATGAGCAGATGTGGCTCGACAGGGGACTTAGCATCAAGTACGTGAAGTTCCAACTGCCGCGTGAGGGGGCATTAGAAGAACCTGACGTTGAGATAGAACTCGACGACTACCGCTCATACCACCGTCCGAAACGCAGCGGGTTGGAAGTTGCGAAATGATTTACTCCTCAGCATCTTCGTGGTCGTGGTGCATACGGCGCAGGAAGATGTTGAAGCCCTCGAAGCAAATTATTACGAGCAGGGTGGTAAAGGCTGCAAGCCAGTGCATGCCTACGCCGCAGGCAAGTCCGATGGCTGCCGTTACCCATAGTCCGGCGGCGGTAGTGAGACCTTTCACCATGTTCTTCTGGAAAATAATGGTGCCGGCACCGATGAAACCGATGCCCGTAACCACCTGTGCCGCAATGCGGGCAGGGTCCATGCGCAGCGTCATCTGGTCCTTGGGAAGATCGTCGAAACCATGGACGGAGACAATCATGAAGAGCGCACTGCCCAGTGCCACGAGGCAGTGGGTACGAAAACCAGCCGCCTTGGTGCGGTACTCGCGGTCAAGTCCGATAATGGCTCCGAGGAGCGCCGCAACAGCTATTCTTATAATGTATTCTGTCATCATAGTAGTGGTGTTTAGACCGCAAAGATACGAAAAAAGGTTGTAAAGAACAACGGTTTTGGGAGAATTAACGCAATTCGGCCTGAAATAAGGGCAAAACGGGGAAGAATGATGAAATTCAATTTGGGTCAAAAAGCAAATTGGGGAGGATTGGTGAAGGAGTTAGGTTGCCAAATCGTAACCCCAAGATTGGCTTCTGAGACAGGTAAAACCTCCTAAAACGACAACGCAAATCTGGGCAGATTGGCGCATCTTTCACCACCCTTTCTTCACAAGTTTCTTATTCCGCAAACTGCTACATTTTGCATAGCGATGGATGCCTAAAAAGAAAGTAGTTTTGCAGCCAAAATTTAAAAAGGAGTAAGGAACATGAGAAGTACTTTTAACATTCTGTTCTATGTGAACAAGAGTAAGGAGAAGAATGGCATGGTGCCTGTGATGGGCAGG
>JAFTFC010000107.1 GCA_017449725.1 Prevotella sp.
CAGAATACCCACCTGCACATCATAGAGCCCTATGCCAACCTGCTGCGCTGCATTCAGGAACTACAGGCTCCCGAAACTTGCAACTACGTGCCGACACTTGGGGCAGTGCTGCCCATTGGTGTCAGCGTGCCCAGTGAGACGGTGGCGAGGGTTGAGTCTGCTCTTCGTTCGCTCATCTCCATCTTCACCGACAAGATTCTCAATCCCGAGACCCATCACCTCGACCTGTTCTTCGATATGGACTGGAGGCGCATGAGCCGCGACGAGAGTTACGGTCACGACATCGAGTGCTCGTGGCTGCTCCACGAGGCGGCGCTGGTGCTTGGCGACGAGTATGTGCTGCGCCGCGTAGAACCCATTGTGCGTGAGGTGGCGCGTGCCAGCGAGAAAGGTCTGAATGCCGACGGCTCAATGTCGTACGAGTGGAAAGTAGATGGCGGCATGGATACAGACCGTCACTGGTGGGTACAGGCAGAGAATGTCGTGGGTTGGATAAACCTCTATCAGCACTTCGGCGACGAGGAAGCCCTGGAACGTGCCCTCAGCTGCTACGAATATATAGAGCAGCACCTCATAGACCGTGAGGGCGGAGAGTGGTTCTGGAGCTGTGACATCGACGGCAAACCCAACCGCCGCGACGACAAGGCGGGCTTCTGGAAATGCCCTTACCACAACGGACGCATGTGTCTGGAAATAATTGAACGAAACTTCTAAAATACCAAGATGAAACCGTACAAATTTCAACCATATCTGAAGACCACCATCTGGGGCGGCTATCAGATAGCGCCTTTCAAAGGCATATTCACCGCTCAGCCCAATGTCGGCGAGAGCTGGGAAATCAGTGGAGTACCCGGACACGAGAGTGTTGCCATAAACCGAGGACTTATCAACGATGTCGACGAGGGACTGACACTCGTAGAACTCATCGACAAGTACAAGGGACTCTTGGTAGGAGAGAAGATATACAAGAAGTTCGGCAACCAGTTCCCGCTGCTGGTGAAGTTCATAGACTCGCGCCAGGACCTCTCTGTACAGGTGCATCCCGATGACAAACTGGCGATGGAACGCCACGGATGTGCCGGAAAGACGGAGATGTGGTACATCATTAAGAGCGATGTGGGGGCAAAGATATATGCCGGACTGAAGAAGAGCATCACTCCCGACGAGTATGAGCAGCTGGCAACCACAGAACCGCAGAACGGCAGGTCACCAATGCAGGACGTAATAGCCACCCACGAGGCTCACGAGGGCGACCTCTACTTCCTGCCGGCAGGACGCCTGCACGCCATCGGTGCCGGCAACTTCCTCGCCGAGATACAGCAGACCAGCGACATCACTTATCGCGTCTACGACTTCGGACGAAAGGACGCCCACGGCAATCCGCGCGAACTGCACATCGACCAGGCAAAGGACGCCATCGACTATCAGGTGTGGCCCGAATATCGTACCTCCTACGACTCCACCCGTCCTAACAGCCAGCTCATCAACTGCCCCTACTTTGCCGTAAACCGCATTGTGGTGCAGGTGGCACAGCAGATAGACTTCCACTGCGACTCCTTTGTCATTGTGGTCTGTCTGTGGGGCGAGGCGAACATCAACGGAGTAAGCATCCGCCAGGGTGAGACAATCCTTGTGCCCGCTTGCGAGAACGTGCTCTACATCTTCGGCAATGCCACGTTCCTGACGGCAACCATACCATAAGAGAGAATATAGGACTCCAGAAAACTTACTTTTCGAAAAAACATTCCACATTCCACAAACCCCGTGTTTATCGGGGTTTGTGCGTTGTTGAGAGTATCGAATCGTTGGCGAAAAGAGGTATGTTGACAATACTTTTATGTTGTAACTCGTTGATTATCAGGCGGTTTATTCCCTAAAAGTACTTGAATATTCAAGTTGTTTGGAGGTCTTTGTAAAGAAAATTCAAACCTCCGATTGCACAAAACCCTCGATTTGTGCCATTTTTGCCCTTTAAGAGGCGATTTCCGACCGTGCTTATGGTTTGGTCCAACCGTGGAATAACCTTGGTCTGAGCAAGGTTATGGGTCGGTCAAACCAAAGTTATGGGTCGGTTGGACCGATATTATACCATACTCACCCCAAATTTGTAAAGAATTTTCGGGTGGAATGTGGAATGTTTTTTTGAAAACGAAAACTCGGGGGAACCTAATACTACTATTTGTTATTCTAAGTGTCAGTATGTGGCAAAATAATGTAAGCCGTACCCAATGAATTGCACTATCTTTGCAACCGAAATAAAATTAACTATCTATCTAACAAAACGTATACACAATGAAAAAACTATTTTTACTTTTTACTATTATGTTCGCGGCAGCTGGACAAGTGCGGGCAGATGTGGAATGGACCATTTGGGAAGGAAGTCAATATTTTGAATTTACCAATGGTAGTTCTATCAATATTGGCGACTATTGCAAAAGTATTAAAGTAGGTGATGTCTTGACTTTTACAATAACACTTGGAACGGAGTCATATCATCAAAAATATTTGGATGTTAAATCCCAAACTACCGGTTGGTCAGCAACAGTGCTTTTTAATTGGGAAGGGATAGATGCTGGAACAACTTCTTTCACACAAGTGGTGACAGAAAAAATGTATGAGGAAATAATTACTAATAGCGGTCAGTTAAATGTTGGCGGTAAAGATTATACTTTGACTAAAGTCGAAGTGACAAGGCCAATTAATTCAACAATCAAAAAGAGTTTGGTGAGTCTTACTGCAAATGGAAGTTTCGACGGAAGCCTATTGAGTAATGCATCTGCTGGTGATTATCTTTACGTTGAATTCACATTAAGCTCCGGTGAGACTTCTGGTGTATATCAGTTAATGGGCAATAGCGTGAACTCTCCCTCGTTTACCGTTTATGACAAATTGATGTATCCGCTTACAACAGAGCAACTTACGGCTTGGACTGCGTCTGGCACTTGGCCGTGGTCTAGTATGACTAATATCGCAAGTGCTGACATTTATTTGGTTCAGTCTATTTCTTCCTTCAAGATTGGCAGCATCGGCTACGCCACGTTCTCTGCTGACCAGGAAGTGACCGTGCCCGAGGGACTGACCGCCTACAAGGCAACTGTCAGCGGTGAGAACGTCAGCCTGACACCGTTCACGGACAATGTCATCCCTGCCAACACAGGCGCCATCATCAAGGGTGCACACGGCAGCGTCGTGGAGTTCCTTGCAAGCAGCACCGCCTCTACAGAAGCGAGCGACCTCATTGCCGTGACCGCGGCGACCGACGTGACCACACTCGATAGCGACTACGACTACTATGTTTTGTATGCAGGTAGTACAAGTAGTGAGACCGACTATGCACTAAGTGAATTAGTAGGTGATTTGAATGACTGGGGAGCACTCGCAACATGGGATGGAGTTAACTATACTATTACTTATAATGAAAGTAGCACGGCTTCTTCTATGGGAAAATGGCTTAACAAAGATTGGAGTGACTATGATTATCTAAAGATAA
>JAFTFC010000108.1 GCA_017449725.1 Prevotella sp.
AAGAAAGAAAAAAGCACTCCCTCTGATAGAGAATGTAACAATAGAAAGTTGTGCCGCCGACGGCAAGTCGATAGCAAGGCTTGACGGAATGGTTATTTTCGTGCCGTTCTGCGTGCCTGGCGACGTGGTAGACTTGCAACTGACGCGCAAGAAGCACAGTTATGCAGAAGCAAAGGTGGTAAACTTTCGTGAATATAGTAAGGTACGCGCGATTCCAATGTGCGAGCACTTCGGAGTCTGCGGCGGATGCAAGTGGCAGAACCTGCCCTACGAGGAGCAACTGAAGATGAAACAGCAGCAGGTGTACGACCACCTCTTCCGCATAGGACATCTGAAACTGCCGCGGCTGCGCAACATACTCGGCTCTAAGAAGACACAGGAATACCGCAACAAACTGGAATTCGGATGCGCCAACAAGAGGTGGCTGACGAGCGAAGAACTCTATAACCTCCCCCCTGCCCCCTCCGAAGGAAGGGGAGCCAAGGACGTACCTGCGGTAGGTTTCCACATCACGGGAGCCTTCGACAAGATACTGCCGATAGAGAAATGCTGGCTGATGGACGACCAGCACAACAGGATAAGAAACGAAATACGCGACTTTGCAATAGCCACAGACATGACGTTCTTCGACCTCAGGCAGCAGACCGGACTCCTGCGCGACGTCATCATACGCAACTCCAACTCGGGCGAGTGGATGGTGATAGTGCAGTTTCACCTTCAGACAAACGATCCTACTGCTCCTGCCGATTGGTCGACAGAGGACGGACAGAAGGCTCTTGCGCTGATGCAACACCTGCACGATAAATTCCCGAAAGTCAGTTCGTTACTCTATTTGGATAATCAAAAGCCTAATGACACCATCGGTGATCAGGAGATACTTGTCTACAGCGGCAACGACCACATCTTTGAACTTATGGAAGACCTCCGCTTCAAGGTTGGTCCGAAGTCGTTCTACCAGACAAATACCGAGCAGGCATACGAGCTATACAAAGTGGTGCGCGAGCTGGCTTTCCCACGCGAAATGGACGAGAACGCCGAAGCACCACTCATCTACGACCTGTACACTGGAACGGGAACCATTGCCAACTTCGTGGCTAAGAAAGCGCGCCGCGTGATAGGCATCGAATGGGTGCCCGAGGCTATCGAGGATGCCAAGATAAACTCTGAAATCAATGGCATCGACAACACCCTGTTCTTCGCCGGCGACATGAGGAAAATACTCACCGACGAGTTCATAGCCGAATACGGACGCCCCGACATTCTAATTACCGACCCGCCATGAGCCGGAATGCACCCCGACGTGGTGCAGGTGATACTGAATGCCGCTCCAAAGCGCATCGTCTACGTCAGTTGCAACCCGCCCACCCAGGCACGCGACTTGGCGCTGATGGAAAGTCAGTACAAGATTTCCGTGGTGCAGCCCGTCGACATGTTCCCGCATACGCCTCACGTAGAAAACGTAGTGCTACTGGAGCGGATAGAAGAAAAAATGGCATAAATATTTTGGCGGTTCGGAAAAATATTTGTACCTTTGCAGCCGATTTAGTCCGTGGAGGCTCAATTAAGACAGGACACGAAGCCCTGCGCCCAGCGGAAAAACCCGTTTAAAACATTAGTAATCAACAATGTACGCAATCGTAGAGATTAACGGTCAGCAGTTCAAAGCCGAGAAGGGAATGAAACTCTTCGTTAACCGCATCAAGGATGCTGAGGAAGGCAAGGCTGTTGAGTTTGACAAGGTGCTGCTCGTAGACAACGACGGTACAGTCACGGTAGGAACACCCACCGTAGAGGGTGCAAAAGTAGAGGCTGAAGTGGTTAACCCACTCGTAAAAGGCGACAAGGTGTTAGTATTCAAGAAGAAGCGCCGCAAGGGCTATCGCAAGCTTAACGGACACCGCCAGCAGTACAGCCAGATTGAAATCAAGTCAGTAATCGCTTAAAACACAGGAGGACAAGAAATGGCACATAAAAAAGGTGTAGGTAGTTCTAAGAACGGACGCGAGAGTGCTGCACAGCGACTCGGCGTGAAAATCTGGGGTGGTCAGAAGTGTGTTGCAGGCAACATCATCGTTCGCCAGCGCGGAACAAAGCACAACCCCGGTAAGAATGTTGCAATCGGTAAGGACGATACCCTGTATGCACTCGTTGACGGTGTGGTTAACTTCCACAAGGGTTATCACAACAAGAGTGTTGTATCGGTAATTCCTGAAGCCGAAGCTTAAAATTTAGAAAAATTATTCCAAACAAACAACAAAAATCCCGTACCTCTTGCGAGGTTCGGGATTTTTGCATATCTTTGCACGTAGTTTATTGAAGATTGAAAATTAAAACAAGAATATGCTTACACTTAAAATTATTACTGAAGACAAGGAACGCGTGATTCGCGGACTTGAGAAGAAACACTTCGAAGGAGCACGCGAGGCTATCGACAACGTCATTGCCATAGACCGCCAGCGACGTGAGGCTCAGCAGAAGCTTGATGCCAACCTCGCCGAGGCAAAGAAGATGGCAGCACAGATAGGACAGCTGATGAAACAAGGTCAGCGCGAAGAGGCTGACAAAATCAAGGCTGAGGTGCAGACAATGAAGGAAACATCGAAACAACTGGAGGAGACAATGGCTAAGGCGCAGGACGACATGACTGCCCTGCTCTGCCAGATACCTAATATCCCCTACGACGAAGGGCCCGAGGGACGCACGGCAGAAGACAACCACGTTGTGAAGTCGAACCTCAAGGAGTGCACCCCCGAAGACACCGTAGGCAACTGGACCGCCAATCCCGTTGTGGAGTCGGCTCGTCTGCCCCACTGGGAACTGGCAAAGAAATACAACCTCATTGACTTCGACCTGGGAGTGAAGATAACCGGTGCTGGTTTTCCTGTGTATATCGGTAAGGGTGCCCAGCTGCAGCGAGCACTTATAAACTTCTTCCTCGAAGAGGCA
>JAFTFC010000109.1 GCA_017449725.1 Prevotella sp.
TGACAGACAAGTATTTCTGTGACAGACAAGATGAAACTGATTTTCTACGTAAGCAGATAGAAAACGGAAGAAACGTCGCCTTGATATCACCTTGACGTTTAGGTAAATCAGGGTTGATACAACACTTCTTTAACCAGCCTGACATCCGTGAGAACTATTATGTATTCTTTGTTGATATATATGCCACAACGTCGTTGACAGAACTCGTATATACACTGGGAAAGAAAATCTACGAGCAACTTAAACCAGCATCGAAACAATGGAAAGAGAAGTTTTTCCAGATCATCGCCTCGCTTCGCATGGGGTTCAAACTGGATAACATGACAGGGGCGCCGTCCTTTGACCTTGGACTAGGTGACATTCATGTACCTGATACCACATTGGACGAGATATTCAACTACATCAATGAGTCGGACAAACCATGTATTATTGCAATTGTCCTGTCCCTGTGTTGGTAGAGAGATCAAGCGCTGTCAGGTGGTTTGTTCTAAGGTGCAACTGCTCCAGTTCTGTACAGCCGTTGATATTGATGGAACCTACTCCGCATGATGTGTTTTCACCTTCAATCTGAAGTAGTTGCAGATTGGTATTGGCAGACAGATCAAGTGGTGAAATGGTTACTTTATGACGAACAAGGCAGAAGTCGCGGAGGGCAGTAAAGATGCCGACGCCCGTAAAGTCTTGTATCTGACCGTCATCCAGGATTATTTGCTTCGCATTAGAGATTTCTGCATCGCTCAGGTAGCCGTCGTGGTTGATATCGTATTCGGTGTTGATAAAGTAGCGGAACGCTGCATCGGGGAAGTTTGTTTCGTCGATGGGGAGACCAGGATCTATAACTTCTATAATCCACTTAGAATACTCGTCAAGCCCTTTATTTCCATATACGTTTTTACCAGACGTTATTGTACCAGAACTTTATTTTGCACTTTGCACCATCGGCAAAAACATTATCGTTTGTTGCATAGTCTGTTGTACTTGTGCCCACGCTCCCGCCGTCACTGCCGCGAGAGCCAACAGAAGAGTAAAGATTCTTTTTCTCATAGTCGTTATTGTTTTAGTGAATATTCATAATCTGTCGACAAAGATAGGGGAAAAAGACTCACGAGGACTGACAAAACAAGAAAATCGACTGACAAATACTGCTTTTGTCAGTCGATTTCTGCTTTTTCCTCCATTTCATATGATCTCAAAGTTCCAAAGCCGTACAAGGAAGTCCTTAATGTAGATACACTCTATCTCGCCCATCTTCCGATTGATTCTGTCGAGTGAAACGATTATCCTGTGGCTTTGGGGATACTCTTCTCCAAAGGCCTTCAGACCTTTTAGGTGCTTATTCATCACTTCTTCCACAGACTTAATTTCGATAGCCACACGTGCATCTCCGATGACGGCATCCACCTCAATGCCTGTATAGGTGCGCCAATATGTTAGTCGCTCTTCCGAATGGCTATAGTGCAGAAAGGCATAGAGTTCTTGAATAACCAGATGTTCAAAAGCATGTCCATATTCGTCGGTTCCTCTTACCATATCTTTTCTATGAAGCAGGTGGTTGGCTATTCCTACATCGAAATAATAGAATCGCGGTGCTTGAACCAATTTCCGCTTCATTACCCTGCGAAAGGCTGGTATGCGATAACCTATCAGCGTATCTTCAAGAATGTCGAAATATGAACTGACGGTAGTGGCACTTACTCCGCATTCCTGAGCAATATTGTTATTGTTGATGATCTCACCATTGGTCATTGCTGCCACTTCAAGAAATCGCTGAAAGGAATTCAAGTTGCGAACAAGTGCCTCTTCCTTAATCTCCTCTTTCAGATAAACCTGAATATAAGCAGAAAGCATCCTTGAAGGATTCTTCGCAAGGTAGTGGGGCGGGAGCATGCCGTAGTTAACAGCGCGATCAATGTCCCAGTCACCAATCTCAGCACTTATGAAAGGATAAAGATATACGGGTAGTGCTCTGCCTCCTAATGTGTTCTTGCCCTTTCGTTTTAATTTGCGTGCACTTGATCCACATAGAATAAACAGCAGGCGAGACTCTGAAATCAGCCGGTGCACTTCGTTCAGTAACTCAGGCACTTCGGGTATCTCGTCGATGATAACTAATGTTTGCTCTGGCTTGTTGTGCAACATCTCATACAAAAGCACGGGACGACGGCTAAAACGCGATTTCATCTCCGTGTCCAGCAAATCAATGTAGATTGCTTTAGGGAATTGCTGACGTAGAATGGTGGATTTTCCCGTCTGACGAGCGCCGAATAGGAATATACTACCGTCCAACTCGTTGCTAATCTGTAGTTTACGCTCTATCATGAAGTCGTTCTTTTTACTTATACATCTTTTATTTTCATTGAAAATCGCAAGTAGCACTTTTGATTTTCTTTTATTTTCAAATGCAAAGATATGAAGAATAACAGAAAAAACCAAACGAAATTAAAGAAAATCGACTGACAAATACTGCTTTTGTCAGTCGATTTTGGTGATTATACCGGAAAATCGGGTTCTTACAACTTCTGCTCCACCTCAATCTCGGTGAAGGTTTCGATGATGTCGCCCACCTGGATATCGTTGAAGTTGACGAGCGAGATGCCGCACTCCAGTCCGGTGGCCACTTCCTTGGCATCGTCCTTGTAGCGCTTCAGGGCATCTATGGCTGCGGTGTGAACGACGATACCGTCGCGCACGACGCGCGCCTTGTCCTTCGAGTGCACCTTTCCGTCGGTGACAAGACCACCGGCAACAGTACCCACCTTCGAAATCTTGAATACCTGTTTAACCTCGATTTCACCGGTGACAATCTCTTTCTTGACCTTGTCGAGCATGCCCTGCATGGTGGACTTGATGTCGTCGATGGCGTCGTAGATGATAGAGTAGGTGTTGATCTCCACGCCCTCGCGCTCCGCCAGTTTGCGGGCGTCGGCAGAGGGACGCACCTGGAAGCCGACGATGATAGCCTCGGAAGCCGATGCCAGCATGACGTCGTTCTCTGAGATCTGACCCACAGCCTTAGCGATGACGTTCACCTGAACCTTCTCGGTAGAGAGTTTGATGAACGAATCAGAGAGTGCCTCGATAGAACCGTCGGTGTCACCCTTGACGATGATGTTAAGTTCGTGGAACTCACCAAGTGCAATACGGTGAGAGAGTTCGTCGAGTCCGAGCTTTGTCGTGGTGCGCAGACTCTGCTCACGCTGAAGTTGAATACGCTTGGTAGTGATGTCGCGTGCCTCCTGCTCGGTATCCATGATGTGGAACGAGTCGCCTGCAGTAGGAGCACCGTTGAGACCGAGGATAATTGCCGGTTCTGCCGGTCCGGCGCTCTGGATGCGCTGGTTACGCTCGTTGAACATCGCCTTTATACGTCCGTAGCTTGTTCCTGCCACTACAACATCACCCTGTTTCAGGGTACCGTTGCTGACAAGGACGGTAGAGACATATCCGCGACCCTTGTCGAGACTGGACTCGATGATAGAACCAGTAGCCTTACGGTTGGGATTAGCCTTAAGGTCGAGCATCTCAGCCTCGAGGAGCACCTTCTCCAGAAGTTCGTCGACACCAAGACCTTTCTTGGCACTGATCTCCTGACACTGGTACTTGCCGCCCCACTCCTCGACGAGGAGGTTCATCTGGGCGAGGTCTTCACGAATCTTGTCGGGGTTAGCACCCGGCTTGTCTATCTTGTTGATGGCGAAAACCATAGGAACGTTGGCTGCCTGAGCATGTGCGATTGCCTCCTTGGTAGTGGGCATCACAGAGTCGTCGGCAGCGATGATGATGATAGCGATATCCGTTACCTGGGCGCCACGGGCACGCATGGCGGTAAACGCCTCGTGACCAGGGGTATCGAGGAACGTAATGCGGCGACCATCCTTCAGTTTCACATTGTATGCACCGATGTGCTGGGTGATACCTCCCGCCTCACCAGCGATAACGTTGGTGTTACGGATATGGTCGAGCAGCGACGTCTTACCGTGGTCAACATGTCCCATAACGGTAACGATGGGAGCACGGGGCACGAGGTCTTTCTCGTCGTCCTCCTCCTCGGTAATGGCGTTCTGCACCTCGGCACTGACATATTCGGTCTGGAAGCCGAACTCGTCAGCCACAAGGTTGATGGTCTCTGCATCGAGACGCTGGTTGATACTAACCATGATACCGATAGACATACATGTTCCGATAACCTGATTGACACCAACGTTCATCATGGTAGCAAGCTCGGAAACAGTAACGAACTCGGTCAGTTTGAGCACCTTGCTCTCTGCCTGAGCCTCAGCCTGCTGGTTAGCCAGCTGCTCCTGAACAGCCTCGCGCTTCTCCTTACGGTACTTGGCGCCCTTCTTGTTCTGCGAGGTCTTGCTGGTAAGACGTGCCAGCGTCTCCTTAACCTGACGTGCTACGTCCTCCTCGTTAACCTCTAACGGCTTCTGGCGTTTCTTGTTCTTCTTCTTTCCGCTACCCTGAGCGTTCTGGTTCTGACCGCCTTGCTTGCCGCCCTGTCCGGGTTGTGGCTGCTTGCCTGCCGCCTCGATGTCAACGCGCTCGTTGCGGATGCGCTGACGCTTCTTCTTGCCGGCATTCTGCTGAGCCGCCTTCTCCTCGCGCTCCTTGCGGCGCTCCTCCTTAGTCTTCTTCTTAGGACGGGTGCTCTGGTTCAGGGCATCGAGGTCTATCTTGCCCAGCACGTGCAGACCGCCCTCGTTTGACGGGCGTGCAGGAGCAGAAGGTTCTGGCTGTTCTGAAGATGCTTCTTCGGAATCCTCAGACTCTGCAGCATCGTCGTCGGCAGTATCGTCTTCATCGACATATTCGGCATCATCCGAATCATCTGTATCTTCAGCCTCGACTGCGTCGTCTGCTTCTACCTCTGCGGGCTCCTCAGCCGGTTCTTCAACCGGTTCTGGCTGCTCCTGCTGAGAAACTGTCTCAGCATCGTTGACTTCGGCGGGTATGTCCTCAGGTGAAGCGGTAACCACGGGTTCTTCCTCGGGAGTCTCTTCCTTGGGAGCCTTCGGGTTAAGGTCAATCTTGCCAAGGGGCTTATACTGCTGACGCACCTGGGTAGGGATAACGTGATCCTCCTCTTTCTCGGCGTTCTCCTTGGCTTCGTGCTTTCTGTTCTTTTCCTGTTTCTTTATTATCAAGGCAGCCTGGCTATGCACTTCCTTGTCACGGCTGAACTGCTGCTTGAGAGCATCGTACTGTTCGTCGCTGAGTTTGAAACTCAGGTCAGCACGCACCTCGCCCAGCTTTTTCTTCTTCTCCAGAAACTCTACTGCCGTCTGGAGACCGATGTTCAGCTCGCGTATTGCTTTATTTAACCTTATACTCATCTATGTTATTCTTCTTTTTTCGTTATTACGGGATTACGTTATAACGTTATAACGCTATTATTCAAACTCTGAGCGGAGAACCTCCAGCAGGTGGTCTACGGTCTCTTCCTCAAGGTCTGCCTTCTCAACAAGCATCTCGCGAGGAGCATTGAGAACCTGCTTTGCAGTATCCAGTCCGATAGCCTTGATGGCATCGATAACCCACTGGTCTACCTCGTCTGAGAATTCCTCCAGGTAGATATCCTCGTCAGCCTCGTTGTCGTCAACCTCGCGGAATACGTCGATGGTATAGTCGGTAAGCATACTTGCCAGTTTGATATTCAGACCGCTGCGTCCGATTGCCAGACTAACCTCCTCAGGGCGCAGGTAAACCTCAGCCTTCTTGTTCTCCTCGTCAACGGAGATACTTGAAATCTTGGCGGGATTAAGCGAGCGCTGGATGAACAGTTTGGTGTTGCTGGTGTAGTTGATAACGTCGATGTTCTCACCGCACAGCTCACGGACGATACCGTGAACACGGCTACCCTTAACACCTACGCAGGCTCCTACTGGATCGATGCGCTCGTCGTAGCTTTCAACGGCAATCTTGGCACGCTCTCCCGGCATGCGGGCTACCTTCTTAATGGTGATAAGACCATCAGCGATTTCGGGCACCTCAGCCTCGAGCAGACGCTCCAGGAACACGGGAGAAGTACGAGAGATGATAATCTTCGGGTTGTTGTTCTCATTGGTTACCTGGTGAACGATGGCACGGATGGTCTCGCCCTTGCGGTACTGGTCGGCAGGAATCTGCTCAGACTTAGGCAGGATAAGTTCGTTGTTCTCATCGTCAACACAGAGCACCTCGCGCTTCCATACCTGATAAACCTCGGCACTGATAACCTGTCCCACGCGATCCTTATACTTATTATACAGGCTGTCGTGAACAAGCTCAAGCACCTTGGATGCCAGGGTCTGGCGGAGGTTAAGGATAGCACGGCGACCGAACTTGGCGAAGTCAACACTCTCGCTCACTTCCTCGCCAACCTCGTAGTCGTCTTCAATCTTGCGGGCGTCGGAAAGAGAAATCTGCTTGTTCTCGTCCTGCACCTCACCGTCGGCTACCACCTCACGGGTGCGGTAGATTTCGAAGTCACCCTTGTCGGGGTTTACGATAACGTCGAAGTTGTCATCGCTGCCGAAAATCTTTGCTATTACGTTACGGAAGCTCTCTTCGAGCACACTCACCAGAGTAGTGCGGTCTATGTTCTTTGTCTCTGTAAACTCTTTGAAGGTGTCAATCATGCTTACTGCATTCACCCCATTCTTTGTTGTTGCCATTTTATTTGAAAGATATTAGATATTTTGTATATTTCACTTTGTCCATCTTGAAGTCGTGGTCCACTTCTTGCAGTTCGGGGCGCTTCTTGCCCTCCACCTTCACCTTTTCCTGAGTGGTGACAGTGAAGTCGTTGCCGTCGACCGCCTTGAGTATTCCACGGTATTTCTTGCCGTCGGCATCGAGCACTTCCACTTCCTTGCCCACGAAGTTCTCATACTGTCATGGCACCTTGAAGGGCTGTCCCAGTCCTGCCGAACCAACCTCCAGTTCGTAGTCTTCCTCATCGCGGCTCAGACGGTCCTCGATGTATCGACTAAGTTCCACACAATCCTCGATCCACACTCCATCGGCATGGTCGATCTCTACGACGATTCTGTCGTCGGGGCTGATCTCAATGTCAACAAGGAAGTACTCCTTGCCTTCCAGCCATTGGTCAACCAGTTCTTTTACTACGTTCTTACTTATCATTTTTCAGTTCCTCCACAGCCTTTTCAAACTGTTTATCGTTACGCAATGCCGTTTGTATTATTCCTTTCTGGTAGTAGTATGCCGCCACAAGGTCGGACACAATGGCTTGCTTAAGTACTTTCTTGTTTCGGTCGAGGTCGCGTGCCAGATTGTGCTGCAGTTTCTTCTCCAGCGCCTCATATTCAGCCTTAGCATCTTCGTAATACCCTTCAAACTCCATCACCTTTTTCATCTCTGTGAGAATCTTACTGCTCTGGTTGTCGTAGGTGAACCCGCTTGCGAGCACTCGCGCCTTGAACTCGTCATACTCCTCATCGGTGAGGTCGAAGTCCTTAGCCGGTGCTATTGTCGGGTGCTTCTGCAGGTAGTCTATCTCGTAGTTCAGCAGCACCTCGGTAGAGTCGAGTCCCGATGCCGTGAGGTAGTAAACGATGTTTGGCAGTGAGTCAGCCTTAACCTCGAGGTCGGGTTCCACTCCCGTTCCCTGCACGCAGCGTCCGCTGGGCAGGTAGTATTTGCTAATGGTCAGTTTCAGTTGTCCGTTATAGGGCACATCAATGGGCACCTGTACGAGTCCCTTGCCGAATGTCTTTGTTCCCAAGAGTTTTGCACGTTTGTAGTCTTGCAATGCTCCGCAGGTTATCTCGCTTGCCGAAGCACTCTCAGCGTTCACCATTATAATCATCGGGGTGATGGTGTCTATCGGTTCTACCGTTGTGGTGTATTCGCTGTTAGCGCGTTCAATCTTGCCCTTGGTTGTCACCACCGTCTTACCGCGTGGCACAAACATGTTTACTATCTTAACCGCCTCGGACAGTGAACCTCCGCCATTGCCGCGCAGGTCGAGCACCAGTCCTTTGATGCCCTGGTTCTTCAAGTCGATAAGAGCATGACGGAACTCCTTGGCGCAGTCTTCGGTGAAACTGCTCAGACAGATATATCCTATGTCGTCGCGCTCCACTCCATAATAAGGAATTGCGGGCATCTGTATCGGGCGGCGTGTTATCTTCATCTGCATCTGCTTGCCGGTAGAGGGACGGCGTATCTTCAGTACGAACGTTGTGCCGGCATCGCCACGCAGGCGGCTGCTCACATAAGCCACGTCCTTGTCCTTCATCAGCGAGTCGTCAATGCTTATTATCTCGTCGCCCTTCTTAAGACCAGCCTCTGCCGCCGGTGTCCCTTCGTAGGGTTCGTCGATAACGACGCACTTGTCCTTGAGGTTATACCTTATCAGTGCACCTATTCCCGCATACTTTCCCGTGAGCATAGTGCGCAGATCCTTGGTATTGTCCTCAGAGTAGTACACCGTATAGGGGTCGAGACTGCGCAGCATCTGCTGTATGCCAGTACCCACCACCTTGTCGGCATCGAGGGTGTCTACATACATCATGTCGAGTCCACGGTAGATTGAGTTGAATATCTCAAGATTCTTAGACATCTTGAAGTTATCGTCATCAACTGCATTCTGTGCTGCCGTAGTAAGACTGGTTGCTAACAGGCATAAGCCGATAGCCAAAAGCCAATATATCTTATTTTTCATCACCATTATATAAAACAAAAACCAGAAAGTCACCGTGTGACTCTCCAGTCCATCATTACATTATATTATCATAATGCGGGTGCAAAGGTACGAACTTATTCTGAAACTGCCAAAAAAATCTTCATTTTATTTTGTCTTGTTCATGTTTTATCGTACCTTTGCAACCAAAACATAACATAAATCTATACGACAATGTATCCGATTATTACTGCAGCCGAGGCGGCTGCCATGATTAGACACAACGAGAACCTTGCACTCAGCGGATTTACTCCTGCCGGAGTGGCAAAGGCAGTAACAAAGGAACTGGCGAAGATAGCCGTCAAGGAGCACGAGGCGGGTCGTGAGTTCAAAGTGGGTATCTTCACCGGAGCATCAACGGGACAGTCTACCGACGGAGACCTGGCGGCAGCACAGGCAATAAAGTACCGTGCTCCCTACACTACCAACCCCGACTTCCGCAAGCATGTCA
>JAFTFC010000110.1 GCA_017449725.1 Prevotella sp.
ATGCAAATACAATAAGGTTAATTGAACCAATCGGAGACAAATTGTATGTGGGCAACTACCAGAATATGTTCTGGACAATGAACAGTACTCTCGATGTTGTCGATAAGCAGAATCTTTATACAGATGATGTCGTCGCAGCCGCTGTTGATAAGGCAGGTCGTATATGGACAGGAACGCGTAATAGCGGTATCTTTGTCAACGGCAAGCCCCTTTCGCCGGCAATTAAGGGTAAGGTGAGCGACATCTTGTGTGACCGGAAAGGGCGTATTTGGATTTCCATCTTTGATGGAGGACTATACCTGGTAATGCCGGCAGACCAGGAAAATTCAGAGATTCGCTCATTCTTCCTGCGTGATGATGTTATATCTCAACCGCGCTCTATGATTGAAGATCATAGCGGGAAGATTTGGCTTTGCTCTAATGCAGGCGTTTATGTCTTCTCTCCAGATAAACTCCTTGCAAATCCAAAGGCTTTTCAGCATATCAATGTGTCTGGCACAAATAGTTATAGTGATGAGGTACATTGCGTCTATGAAGATTCTCAAGGTCGCATTTGGGCAGGAACTGCCGGCTATGGTCTGGTACTGTTGAATAGTGAAGGAGAAGTCGTCCGCTTCTACACAGACAAGGACGGACTCCCAAACAACAATATAGAGTCAATTATTGAAGACAAACAAGGAAATCTGTGGGTAGGCACAGGTTATGGAATGGGTAAATATGTAAGCAAGGCAGATCGTTTCTATTCCCTCTTTTTGTCCAATAATACACTCGGACTTATTTATACCGAAGGATGTGCTAAGTTGCTGAGTGATGGTAGGTTGGCAATGGGTACTCTTCATGGTATGCAGGTTTTTGACCCAAAGGATATAAAACCAAGTACCAACGTATTCCCGCTGATGCTTACCGATGTCCTCGTGAATGGAACTTCGCTTAGATACTTAACAGAGGATTCCGGCTTATTCCAGAGATATTTGCGAAAAGCTGAACTGAAACTCAGTCACGATCAGAACTCGCTGACATTCTACTTCTCGTCTTTCGAATACCTTACTTCCGGAATCGTCAAATACTCCTTCTTCTTGGAAGGTTTCGATGCCCAGTGGAGTGAAGCTCAGTCAAGCAATTCGGCAAGATATAAGAACCTGCGTCCCGGCAAATATATATTGCATGTACGCTCGTACTCTCCTGAAGGAATACAGAATGAGCATGAGGTAACACTGAATATTACCATAAGCCATCCCTGGTGGAATACGTGGTGGGCATGGCTCCTATATCTTCTGCTTATAGCAGGGGTATTGTGGACATTCTGGCGCCATTATACACAAGTTAGTGCATTGAAGAACAAGATTGCCTTGGAAACACAGCTTACCGACTATAAACTAAGGTTCTTTACTAATATTTCCCATGAGTTCCGTACCCCGTTGACAATTATACGTGGTGCTATGGACAGGATAGGTAGTCAAAGTAACATACCCGGCGATTTACGCCAGCCAATAAGCTCCATGCAGAAGAGTACCGACAGGTTGTTAAGGCTTGTGAACGAGCTGTTGGAGTTCCGTAAGATACAGAACCATAAACTGCGCTTGCAGTTGGAAGAGACAGAAATAATTGATTATCTGCGGAGTATCTTCCTTACTTTCAGTGAGACGGCGGAGAATCATCGGATTGGTTACCAGTTTACATCTTTCGCACGTCAGTATAAAATGTTTATTGACAGGAATTTCGTTGATAAGATGGCTTACAATCTTCTTTCTAATGCCTTTAAGTATACGCCTCGTGGCAAGAGTATCACAATGCGCATTAAGAAAGAAGACGACGGATTGTTGATGGAGGTTGAGGACACCGGTATCGGAATTGCAAAGGAGAAACAGGGAGACCTGTTCACCCGTTTCAATCAAAGTGCTTTTACGCGCGACAGCATAGGTATAGGTCTGCATATGGTTAGTGAACTGGTGCGCGTTCATCATGGTAAGATCACCTTTAGGGAGAATCCGGAGGGAGGCAGTATCTTCAGCATAAGTCTGCCAATAGACAAGACTGTCTATGCCGAAGAAGATTTCCTGCATGATGCTGGCCTACCAGGACAGGAGGACAGCGGAACTGCCAAAGCAGCCCTTAGCACATACAAAGAAGTTGCAGTGCCGCCAATGAACGATTACGAGATTCTGATTGTTGACGATGACGATGATATCAGGGAATACCTTAATAATGAGTTGCGCCGTTATTTCTCCATCTCTCAGGCGATGAATGGCGCAGAGGCTTTGGAGCAAATAAAGGAAAAGCGCCCGGCGTTGATTGTCAGTGATGTGAAGATGCCTGTTATCAATGGTTTCGAACTGATTAAACGTATACGCCAAGATCAGGAACTCGCTGATATTCCTGTCATACTGCTCACTGCTCTGAGCGACGAAGAGAAAATGATAAAGGGAACAGAGTATGGTGCCGATGCATATATCCCCAAACCCTTTAACATTAACTTCCTAGTTGCTAAATGTCGAAGCCTGATTGTTCAGCGCGACAAACTGCGTGTGCGCTATGCTAAGGAGGTGGTAGGTCAGAATCCACTGCCAGATATTATTGTTGAAGATGTTGACAAGAAGTTCTTAGAGCGTTTCGATTCGTGGATTTACTCCAACATCAGCAACTCCGACATGCAGTTTATGGACTTTGCCAATATCATGAAGATGGGTCGTACGACCTTCTTTAAGAAGGTGCGCCAGGTAACGGGTATGGCTCCTCACGAGTATATTAGGAAAGCACGTCTCACTCGTGCCGCTGAGTTGCTCAGTGATCCTACCAGTTCTATTTCTGAGGTGGCTTATCAAACAGGTTTTGAAGATCCGAACTATTTCAGCCGAACCTTCAAAACCTACTTTGGTATTACCGCTACGCAGTTCAAAAAGGGCAAGCGCCCAGACACTAATCCAGATGGAACACCTCCTGTAGAGGAGTCGTGACGGGTGAGTTGTCAGGATTCGTCTCCATGATGTCTGCCATCATGTCCCACCATCGTTGTGTGATGGGATCAACGTTGGCAGTATCTTGCGAACTTCCTTCTCCGTTGCATTCTTGATACCCGAAGAGGATGTTGGTGTCTTTATCCCAGAAGATACTGTAGTTAGAGACGCCTTGTTGATGTATCATATCCACCAGCTCTTGCCAGATGGCGGCATGACGCCTCTCGTATTCTTTTTCGCACCCCTCGCGGAGTTTCATTTTAAATGCAAAGCGTTTCATTGATATACCTTTGGGGTTGTTTCTTTTGTAGCCTTTTCGAACTGCGAGAAGTCAATGGGGGAACCATTGACCACAAAGTCCACAAGTTCGTACTTGTCCGATGTCTTCACGTCGAGCATTGTCTTCGCGTCTACCTTTATGTTACGCATCACGATGTTGTTGCAGCGCGACAGAGGCATATCCTTGCGGTCGCCCATCTTGAAGAACTGTGTCCAAGGATGTATGAATAGGAACGAGCCGCACTTACCGGTGATGTTTTCCACCGTCACGTATTCATAATGCTGGGGAGTGTCTGGGCGCATCTTCAGCCATAGCACCCTGTTGGCATCTTCTACAACACAGTTACGCAAGATGATATTGCGGTCGTGCAGCGACTCCGAGCCAAGGGTCAGACATCCGTGCACCTTTCCGTAGCGGCAATTCTGAACGATGACACGTTCCGTAGGACCATTTGTCTCGTCCTTGTCTGCCCATGTTCCCTTGCCGCCTTTGATAACTACTGCGTCATCGTTGACATGCATGAAGCAACCGTCAACCAATACGTCCGTACAAACGTCAATATCAATAGCGTCGCTCGATGGAGCACCACGCTTCGGGTCGTCTGGCAGAATGTTCTCTGTCGGTGCATAGATGTAGCAACCGAGGTAGCGCACGTGGTCACTCTTATAGACATGGTTTGTCCATACGGCGGAATTGATGAGATGCACATCCTGAATGGTTACGTTCTTACAGTTGCTGACGTATGTCAGTCTTGGGCGCTGAGCATCCTTGTTCGTGCACTGCGGATTCCAGCGGCGCCGTATCCAGAACTCCTGCCAGTATTGCAGTCCGTTGCCGTCGATTGTTCCCGTTCCGCTAATCGTAAATCCGTCAAGTCCGTCGGCATTTATGAAAGCCGAGAAGAACTTGCACGTCTCTCCCTCGAAGCGTGTTGTCAGCAGCGGGTAGTCGATAATGCGGTCAGAGCCTTTCAGTACTGCGCCTTCCTGTAAGTGCAGGTGAGTACCCTGTTTGAAGAAGAGGGCTCCGGAGATGAATGTCCCGGTAGGAACAACAATCACTCCGCCACCTTCCTGAGCACAGCGGTCTATCACCGCCTGTATCTCTTTTGTCTGTACCCGCGGCCATCCCGCCATTACTCCATAGTCGGTCAGCACGTACTTCTTACCGAGAGTGTTAACGTCTATCTTCTGGGTGTTTTGGAACCAAGCGTCTATCGGAGTGCCGTCGGGCCACGCTTCCTGCGTAGCCTTTGCTTTAGGCTTAGCTGTTGCCGACAGAGATGCCAACAACAGCCCTATTAGTATAATGTGTATTTTTTTCATTCGTTAGAAAGCGAAAACAAAACGGAAGAAGTTTGTCTGGTCGAAGCGTTCGCGCTTATAGCGGTCGGATATGGCATCTTTGCCGATGACAAAAGACCAGACAGAACGAGCGTCACCGATTACAGAAGACCAGTATTTTGCACCGAGGGCTGTGGCTTCAGCCTTTGCCAGTTGGGTGGTAAGGATGCTGCTCTGAGCATCTGCAGCTTTCCACTCATGCAGAGTCGGTAAATACCATCCGGTGGTAATGTCCTCTGGCAGTGGGTTCGCCTCAGCATAATCGTTAAGCGTCTTGTGCATGATAGAAACGAGGTCGATTGGGTCAGCACTTGATGCAGGAACCATCATGTCCTCGGGGATAGACATCCACTTCTGTGTATCTACATAACCGTCCCATCCGCTCAACTCTGCCTCAGTCTCAGCTGTCCAGTTTCCAGAGTTGTTATTTGAAGGTGCTACCAGGTTGTAAGGATCATTCTTGTACCAGTTAGCGCCGTCGTTTTTCTCAAAGGGGTTAGGATTAACCGATGTTGTTCCCCAAGCCAGTTTCGATGCCGACTCACCAAGTGCGAGCACTACGGCGTGACTCCATTTGCTGTTGACAGCCTTCATTGCATCTGTAGTTCCTACTTTGAAGACTACGCCTACAACGTTGTCGGGCAGGATGGTTGCGTCCTTGCTTACCAGTTTGCCGTCAGCACAGAACATGTCGCCTGCTGCAAGTTCACCAAACTGCTGAAGTTGCACTCCGCCGTCAACAACATGCTTGGCATACTGTCCGCGACCGATCTTCTCTACATTCTTCACCTCGTAGTAGCGGCTCTCACCACTTGTAGTATATGTTGCCTTGTAAATGCCTGTTTGTCCGGGGTTCACGAGGAACAGATAACTTTGCGTTGCTACGTCGAAGTAGGGCTGTACCTCTTCTTCGCCCAAGGTGAATACGATGTTCTCAGCCTTTTCCAGAACATAAGGCTCAAGTCCTTCGTTTGTGAAAGCATAGCCTTTGTTCGGCAGTTCCACATAGAGCAGTGCCTTCTGGTGACTTAGCGGCACCGATACCGTGTTCTCATCACCAACCTTTGCTGTCGTACCTACCATTACG
Organism: Prevotella sp.; assembly: GCA_017449725.1. GTDB lineage: Bacteria > Bacteroidota > Bacteroidia > Bacteroidales > Bacteroidaceae > Prevotella. The sequence goes on from JAFTFC010000110.1 coordinate 5,665, forward strand.
TCTGCCTGTTGGTAAGCCTCTTCCGTGCTCTGGTCGGCAGCCGGGGTTACTCCGTCTGCGTATGCTTGAAGCGGATTTGCCGCAGTTGCGTCGAATGTAGCCTCCTCAGAATAGGGGTAGTAAACATAGAAGTTAGCACCATCCATATCATCGGTAACAGGGATGGGTACTGCGGGCTGCCAAACTCCCATGTCGTTCAGAGTAAGCTGGATGTTAGAGTATTTTACCTCGCTTCCCTTAACGATATAAAGTCCGGCGATGTCGCCCTGTTCGAATTTCGTCACCATTGTCTGCATGTCATTAGTTGCACGACTGGTAGCATTAGCATCGCTGATCTTGAAACTCAGCACACCGTTGTCAGAATTATTCTCTACCACTTCGTAGTCCTGACTACATGAGGTTATGAAGCCTGCCATAAGCAGTGCAGCAGCCATAAGGCTCAACCCTTTTACTTTGCAATATATCTTATTCATAAAGCTATAGTTATTTGTTTTCATTATTATTTGTTGCCTAATCCGCTATCACCCCAGGGCACAGCCTCAGGATTAACGTCGTATTGCGGAACAGTAGAATCGAATCCCAAACCGCTGTCGGTCCAAATAGAGCCGTTGTTTACAAACTCGTATGTCACGGAGCCGTCTTGCAGGTTCACCGTTGCTTCGCATACCGAGTTCGGTTCGATGGTGAGTGCTGGCATCGAGATGTTATATATGCGCTTAACACCCTTCAGCGTCAGCGTCATCTCACCTTCGGCAAGCGTCTGAGGTATTACTGTCAACGTGAAGTTGCTGATATTATTGCCTGTGGCAGAATAGTCGATTACGTCCTCGCCTGTGATTGTCAGTTCATACGGGTCTATACGTCCCCTTCGTGCAAGTCCTGACACCACGTACTTGGTGACATTTTCCCCAGCAGGAATGTTTATCGTAACAGTAAGAGTGGACAGAGTGGGGTAGAAGTTCAGATTAACCTGCTTAGCCGACTCCTTGGTTACGTTGTCAGCCTTTGCCAGGAAGAAGTCCGTGAGTTCTTCTCCTTCCTCCGTATACGAATTAAGCACCAATGAGGGTTCTGCTCCGTCTTCGCCTATGAATGGATAGTATGCTAAGATAGATGTGGTACCCTTGACATAGAAAGGCGTAGCCGAATATGGTGTGAGAGTCTTTCCGTCTTCAGACACAATGAAGTCGCGATTTCTCGTCGTAGCGTCTGAAAAACCGTAAGTATTCGAAATACCGATGTGCAGCCCCTGATCCCACGACTTGTTCGCCGACACTACGTTTATCTCAACTCCGGCACCGTCGGTAGAGTAGTGTCCGCCAAGATAGTCATCGTTAGAGCAACCGTTCAGCGCTATAGCCAAACCGAAAGCCGCTATGTATGAAAATATTCTTGTCTTCATAATTGTATAATCGTTTCTTTAGTACGTTTGCATAAGCAAGAATTCTCGATCAATTGTATCCCGGGTTTTGTTCGTAAAGCCCAGCACATACTCGCATCTGCGACAGTGGAATCGGGTAGAGAGCCGAGTTCTGTGTCACGCGGTTAGCGTAAGCCTGATAGGTCGGCGAGTGACTTGAGTCGCAGTAGGTCATGTAGAATATCATCATGTTCCTGATGTCGCTGACAAAGGTGTTCTGGCGCACTTCGTCGAACCAGCGATGTCCTTCGCCCAGCAGTTCCTTGCGGCGCTCCAGTTTCAACTCGCTCTGGAACCTCTCTTCGGATATTGATGAGGGCAGAGGGTCATAGCCCGCGCGCGTGCGTATCATATTAAGGTATTGCAGACCTTCTGTGACTCCTGCGCACTCAGCATAGAGCGTCATTACGTCCTCGATGCGTAGCACGGGCCAGTTCTGCGGCCAGTAGGTGCGGTCGACTATTGAGGCGTCCATGTTTCCATAGCCCAGTGAGTCGCGCTTCATCTTGTGCTCGAAGAACTTAGTTACGAACTGGTTTGTATTAGGCTTCAGTCCGCCCTGATATGTTCCTGACTCCTCGTCGTACCAACTTGCCATATTGATGGTGTTGAAGAAGCGCTTGTCAGTAAAGTCGATGCTACCAGTCTCTTGGTCTATGTGCACCATCTCGAGTTGCAGCTGGCGCTCAGCATAGATGTGCTGTCCCGAAGTGAGGTTTGCACCGCAGTAGTTGTCAGCCGACGTGTTGCTCGGACGAGCCAGCGGAGCAGCAGGATTACCTTGGTTCTTCTCTGCAATATACTGTATCTCGAAGATGAAGAACTTGTTGTCGTTCTCGTGCAGCCACATGGTGTTCCACTGGTCGGCATTAGCAGCCCACTTGTTGTTCCAGTCCCATGCGTCGATTACCTCCTTCAGCAGGTTCTTCGCCTTGCTCAAGGTGTTCTGCTTCAGCGGGTATCCTGCCATCTGTACATATACCTTTCCAAGCAGCGCCTTTGCAGCAATCTTGGTTGCTCTTTCCGAGTGTTTCACTCCGTTGTAGTCAACGGCTACGTCGGCAAGGTTCTCAATGGCGTACTCCAGGTCGGGTATTATCACGTTGTTATACACGTCGATAGCCTCGCTTTGCGGCAGTTGGAAGGCTTCATCGGCAGAGAGGACCTTTGTAGATACGGGGACTCTTCCATAGAACCGCACCAGATCGAAGTACGACAGTGCCCTGAGGAAGCGCGCCTCAGCCTCATATTGGATTCGGGTCGCCTCGGTTATGTCGCTTGCTTCTGCCTGTTTCTCTATCAGCATGTTAGCCGCAGCAATCAGTGTGTAGTGATCAGCCCAGCAGTTGGCTACGATTTTGTCGCTCACCAGTCCTGTGGTGTTGAACTGGGCGCAGTCTGCATATTCATTACTCTTCGCCTCCGTCGTCTGGAACATATTGTCTGATCGTGCCTCGCTCATTACGAAGTAGTATGTCGAGAATGGTTTCAGTGCTCCATAGACACCAGTCAGTGCCTTGTCCACATTGGCAGCGATGTCGTATATGTCTTTATCTTGCAGAGCGCTTTTCGAGTCGGTTTCGAGGAAGTCGCTACATGCAGTGAAGAGTGAAGAATTAAGAGTGAAGAACGCTGCTACCAGCAGGTATCTTCCTATCTTGTTAATCTTTGTACTCATAATAATTATCAGTTTTCTGTTTTTTCTGTTATTAGAACGTAGCATTCACACCGATAGAGAATGTTCTTGCCTGCGGATAAGCACCATAGTCATATACGCTTACCGCCGAGCTTGAGTTGTTAGACTCAGGCGAGAAACCATTCTTGTAAGCTGTAATCATAAACACGTTCTCCACACTTGCCGTGAATCTCAGCATCTTGAGAGCGAATTTCTTCGGCAGTCTCCAACGATAGCCTATAGAGATGTTCTTCAGTTTGATGAAGTCGGTAGAATATAGCCAGCGGGTAGAGTACTCCTCTGCAGCACCGTTCTGTGCTCTTGGCACCACGCCGTCACCTGGCTGGTCTTCCGAGAGCCACATGTCCTGCCAGCGGTCCAGTCGGTTGATGGCAATACCCTGACTCTGCATATCGAATGCGCGGGCAAGTCCCTGCCAGATGCGTCCGCCTGTCTGTGCTGTGATGAGGAACGAAGCATCCCATTCCTTCCACTTGAAGGTGTTCGTGATACCGAATGTCCACGAGGGCTGCGGTTTTCCGCAGTAGGTACGGTCGTTCTCGTCGATGATACCATCACCATTGATGTCGCGATAGCGTACCGAACCAACTGTCGATGTCGACTGTGTCGGGTATTTCAGCAGGTCTTCCTCGTTCATGTAGACACCGTCAGCGATGTACAGATAGTATTCGCCTACAGGTCGTCCCACCTCGATAATCTGTGTCATGTTGTCATATCCGGTATATATCGCCTGGTTACTACCCAGCGACTTCACCTTGTTAGTGCTGTATCCGGCAGCAATCTTCGTAGTCCACTTCAGTTTTCCGACGAGGTTCTCTGTCTTCAACTCCAGTTCAAGACCCTTTGTGCGGATGTTACCGATGTTGTTCCAGGCTTTGGCATAACCTATAACCAGAGGCATCTGCACTTGGTAGAGCATGTCCTGTATGTTCTTTATATAATAGTCAACAGCAAACGATATGCGGTTGTTGAACAAACTGATGTCGGCACCGAAGTTCCATGAGTTGGTTTTCTGCCAACCCAGGTCGGGATTGCTGGCGCTTGCAGGGATATATCCCACGCTCGCGTTGTCTTCCGACGAGTAGTACGAAGCCGTCATTAGTCCGTCAGCAGCGTTCAGAGGTATTGCGTTCGAACCGTTCGAACCGTAACTTATTCTCAGTTTTGCCTGGTTCACCCACCAGTGACGATCCCAGAAACTCTCGTTCGATGCTCTCCATGCTGCTGATATGGCGGGGAAAGTACCCCACTTCCTATCGTAACCGAAGCGCGAACTGCCATCGCGACGTATCGAGGCATTGAGCAGGTAGCGGCTGTCGTAGCCGTACTCGGCACGTGCGAAGTATGAAACCAGATGGTCATCGGTAGTGTATGTGGCAGTGAACGAAGTTGGTGTAACGTCGTTGATTGTCCATCCCTGAATAGTGTTTCCGGGGAAATGAGTGCCTCCGAAGGCGTACTGCGAAGCGTCCTGGGTAGACTCTACCGACCATCCGCCAACGGTGTTGAGGTGGTGAACTCCTTCCCATGTGTGGTCGTAGGTCACCGTTGCCTCGAGGTGATACTTATGCGAGCGGCTTCCTGTCCAAGTAGATGTTGTCTCGTAGCCTTCGCCCGACGCCCATGAGCGGTGAACCGACGAGGGCATGAAGTTCTTGCGGTCGCGATTGTTGAATATCCACGAGCCGAGGACTTTAGCGTTGAGTCCCTTCAGTATTGTGTAGTCAGCGTATGCCGATGACTGTATGCGAATTTGCTCGTCGCGGTAGGTGCGCTGTTCCATCACTGCCACAGGCGAAGCGGTAGAGCCGGCGAAGATATAGCGCGAGTAGGGCTCAGCAGCCGTGTGAAGTCCTGCCTGGTTCTCCACTACGGGCACCAGCGACATAGCGTCCTTAGCCGTTCCGTCCTTGCCGTCCACGTTACCGCCGGTCGTTACAATCATCTGCGGCGATACGTCGATACCTATCTTAACCTTGTCGAACAGGGTAGTAAAGCCGCTCAGTTTAGCCGTCAGTCGCTTGAAACCGGTATGTATCACGATACCGTCCTGGTTTACGTAACTCAGCGAAGCCCTGTAGCTGTTCTTCTTAGTTCCCTGTGAGATAGACAGGTTGTAGTTGCGTGTGTACGACGGGCGGAACATAGCCTTCTGCCAGTCTACCAGCGACAAGCCGCCGTAGCCGTCCATCTTCCAGCGCGGGTCAACGAGATAGCTTGAGCTTACACCGCCCATTGTCAGAACCTGCTCCACGTAGGAGTCGCCAATCTGCGCACCCTTGTTTCCGTTACCGTCGATGTAGTTCTGGTAGTTGGCACGTGTGCGCCAGTTTATCCAGTCGCTGCCCGACATAATCGGAACGTAGCGCTCTGGGGTGGACATCGAGAAGTTCACCGATGCCGTCACTGTCGTCTTGCCGTCGTCGTTACCCTTCTTGCAGGTCACGATGACAACGCCGTTGGCTCCGCGGCTACCATAGATGGCGCTCGACGAAGCATCCTTCAGCACCTCAATGCTCTCAATGTCGTGCGGGTTTATCTGCATCAGGTCGAAATCCTCGTCCATAGGCACTCCGTCAACGACATACAGCGGATTGGAGTTTCCGTCCTCGTTGATGCTCGTTGCTCCGCGCACCTTCACCTGGACGCTGCTTCCGGGAGCACCGCTGGTGTTCTGAATGTCCACACCGGCAAGTTCGCCTTGCAGCGCTGTGGCGATGTTGCTCACGGGTCGTTCTGCGAGGTCTTCACCCTTAACCTTGGCTACGGCGTTGGTGATGTCGCCCTTCTTCACGGCTCCATATCCAATCACCACGAGGTCTTCCAACTGGTTGGCGTCGCTGCGCATCTGCACGTTAGCCACACCGTTCTTTATTGCCACCTTCTGGTTGCGATAGCCGATATACGAGAATTCCAGTTCCTTTATGCTCTTGGGAACATCCAGCGAGTAGTTACCATCGATGTCGGTAATCGTACCGCCCTGCCCGCCAACGGGTTTCACTGTTGCACCAATCATGGGCTCGCCTGTTTCGTCAACCACGTTTCCCTTGACGTTAATCGTCTGTGCCTGAGCTGCTATGGTTATCACGAGCAGCATTAAGGCAGTAAGTATCTGTTTCTTTATATTCATAACTACGTCTCCTCCTTTAATAATTATCTTCAACAATAGTTAATGAACTCCATCCGGGGGCAGTCTCGTAGGCAGCCTTGCATCCGGGCTTCACGTGGATAAGCGGTGTCAGGGTGTCGCCAGCCGTTGCATCCTGATTTGTTTCGTAGAGCACTCCGTCGAGTGTCGGGGGCACTTCGCCGTCCATGTAGTAGTCGGCAATCCAAGAGTACCACAGCGTTGTGGTCTTCTCGCCTCGGCTGTTCAGCGAAACCTCTGCTCCGCGTCCGCCGAAGGCTTTGTCGCCTATGCGTGTTACGCTTGCAGGTATGCGAATGCTTATCAGTTTCGGATTGCGACAGTCGTAGAATGCCTGCTCGCCGATGGTCTCAATACCCTCTTCGAGAGTTATTGTGGTGAGTCCGCGGCATGCTGTGAACATACCTTCCGAGATTGTCTTTACGGTTCCCGGGATGGTTATTTCCGACATGCTGGCATTGTTTCCGAAAGCCTTTTCTCCGATTGAGGTTATTGCCGGAGTGAAGTTGAATGTTGTCAGCGCTGTGGTGTTGAACGCCATCGAACCTATCGTTGTTACTGTCGAAGGCAGTGTTATTTCCTTCAGGTTCTGGCATCCGTAGAAGGCGTTGCTGCCGATTTCCTCCAGTCCTTCGTTCAGTGTGATGTTGCTAAGACCAGATTTCACCGATACTCCGTCTATTGACTCGCTGATGTAGCAGTTGCAGAATGCCAGTCTGCCGATAGTGCGGACGGTTGACGGCAGCACCACGTTGTCGAGATACTGGCTGTAGCCGAAGCATCCCACGGGGATTTCCGTCAAGCCTTCGGGCAGGCTTACCGTTCTCAGGGCTGTGTAGGCAAAGGCTCCCTCGCCTAGCGATTCCACCGTTTCAGGCACTGTGATGGCTGTAAGTCCCGGGCTTGGGAAACTGCCGAATGCGCGGCATCCCATGAATGCCTCGTTGCCAATCTGTGTCAGGGTGTACGTCTTACCGTCACTTCCTGTTACTGTCTCGGGCAGTGTGATGTCACCCTGATAGGTGTCCGCCCAGATAGTTGCGGTGTTAGGCGATATCCAGTGCAGCGGGTTCGAGCCGTCAAACGTCACTACCGCCGTCCCTGCTGCTGTGCCGGGAATCAGGAAGAGAGTCGTCTCGTTGCCGCTACCATCGTCAATCGTTGCCGTAAACTGACCGCGACTTGTCGTGAAGTAGTTGGGGTCGCCGGCATCCAGACCGTCATCGTCGGCACACGACGACAACATTCCGGCAGCAGAGCAGAGCAGCAGTGCCGCCAGACTCTTTGCCAGTGATGCGTCCAACTTCAAAAAGCGTTTCTTCATTGTTGTTAGGCTTTAGTTATTAATTATTTTTCTATGTTTTTCTGATTTTCACCACAAAAGTACTAATTCTTTCTCTCTTTTTTACTTAGATATCATACAAACAATAGCAGAAAAATACGAAAACCCCGTACCGTAGTGCTTATGATGCAAAAAAGTAGGCACATCAGTGGAAAACCTGCGTGCCTACTCTCTTCCCTAAAAACTTAACTAAAATTACTATATATATGTATATTTACTCTTCCTCTTCGTCGTCTCCGGCGAACAGACCTCTGTCTTCCCAGATGTCGAACGACAGCAGATCGTCCTTCTGGCGGCTGAGAGCCTCGTCGGCACTCTTTGTGCCGCTTCCTACCGAAAGGGCGAGCAGTGCAGATGTGTTCTCAAGCGTTACCACATTCAGGTTGGGCTTCATATATGTCTTTTTCATTTTGTAGTCCTCCTTTTCTTTACTTTACAACAACTTTCTTACCATTCACGATATACACGCCCTTTGTGGGGTGAGCCACCTCTACACCCATCAGGTTGTAGTACTTGCCGTTCACTGCCGATGCCGGCGCAACGTTCTGTATTCCAGTGGTTTCGTCCTCAAAAATCATTTCGATACCCTTCGAACCGGCAGTTGGTGTGAGAGTCTTACTTGTCTGCAAATAAGCTTTCCCCTTCTTTAGTGTACCACTGCCGCTTGGAACGAAGAACTTAGCAACACCATCGTCGCTTGCTAAAATGTAACGGTTCCTAAGGGCGTCGCCGGTTTCTCCATTTGTAGGAGCGAAATTCTTCATATCAGCACTAACACGTTGCATGTCACCACCATTATATTCGCCACCAACAGATTCGGTACCATCGTATGTCAAACCATAATTAGTCTCAGGTGTACCCTTTACCACGTATGCCTGACCACGACGCATCTTATCAAGGGAAGTCAGCGTTACAGAATTTGTGCCGGCTTTAGCAGCATATGCTGTCAAGCCTGTAGGCAACTCAATGATGTCCTTTCCAGAGTTGTTGCCCCAGGTGGCATAGCCAGTAGAGCCAATGTAAATCCATTCGTCCTTCTTTTCTGTGGTGGGAACAAAGCGAACGGCATAGATGTCACAAGCATTAGAGACGTCACCAAAGAAGAAAGTACCAGCAGTAGTTGTTGCTGTAATTGCTATAGATTGTATTTCTCCCGTTGCATTATAGTTCTTTGACTTTATTTTTGAATCGCTCACACCATATTCTTTGTGGTATGCTCTAAAAGCATTGTTTGCACTGGCAGAACTCTTAAAGATAACATATAGTGTGCCACCAACAGACGCATTGAATGCCAAGAAACCTATTCCGTCATCACTTGATGTAGCAGTACTTGCTGTTGCATCTTCTAGAACAGCATTCGGATTTCTTACTTTACTGTTTATGTTCAGTGTGTTAGATACCTTCACGGTATATCCATCAGCAAAAGTAAAAGTTTTTTCTTCATCTAAAGCTGTAACAGTCATCGTGATATTGCGGTATGGTTTCTTCGCTCTTGCATACAAACTTTTATTTGCATCATTGATTATTGATATGTCTTCGTAAACAAATCCGGAAGTCAGGTCATTAAATGACCATGTAGTTGTGGTACTTACTGAAGGCTCTTCTATGTCTCTTACTACAGACACCTTTCCCAACAGGAAGCCTGCGGGCAGTTGGAAGCCGACCACACCGTCAGCAGCTGCTGTCAAAGTGTAAACAGTATAATCAAAGGAGCGCGAGCCATTATATGTGTAGTTGTGGGTAAATGTACTGGTTGTAGCACCAAGCGTGGCGTTAACTACTGCATCCTGTGTTAGGGCATCACCAACATATGCTACTAAAACCCTGTCGCCAGCATTAACATTCTGTACGCCAAATACGGTGGCATTACCTCCATTATGAGCAACACCTATGGTTGACGTGTTTTTAAAGCGGAGTATCATACCCGTACGATTACACAATACGTCATTAGCAGTAAGGAAATTGCTGCAGGTGAACTGGTATAGATTATAATTAGTGTCAGAAATTCTGGTTGTAGAGATAACGTCATCTCCACGTGTGATGTTAGCGTTAGTTCCAAACTCTACATTCGTGGTAGCCAACTCCGCATAATTCACGGAGAATACTTCTTCTTCAATTGTTGCAGCCCATGCCCCCATCGGCAGCAGAGCCGCAGCGCAGAGCGCCAGTTTTAGTAATTTCTTTTTCATGTGTTTGTTGTTTATGTTAATAGTTATTTTTTTCTTGCGACAAAATTACTATTACTTTATACTATATGTGCTTGCATAATATTCAAAAAATAGTAAAATCGTTCAAATGGGTTGTACTAAAGCCTTAGAAGAACACTCGGATGCAGAAAAATCGGGAAAAAGTTTGGCGTTTCAGAAAAAAACCTTACCTTTGCAGCCGAATTTTGAAGCCCAGATGGCGGAATCGGTAGACGCGCTGGTCTCAAACACCAGTGGGGCAACCCGTGCCGGTTCGACCCCGGCTCTGGGTACTTTTTAGTTCAGAAGTCCCCCCGCGAATGTGCATTCGCGGGGGACTTTTTTTGTGTCATTAAGTTAAAGAGTAGTTTTGTGTTGGTTTTGGGCGTGGAGTAATTTCAATTGCAAAGATACAACCGATTTTTGATACTTCCATATTTTGTGCAAAATTTATTTTCTGAAAAAGTGCGAGTATAACTTTAGCGCCTCTAAAGTTATTGTTTATCCCACCTAACCCATAGCTTTAGCCCACCAAACCCATTGGTTTGCGACCTGTAAACCATATATATGTGAAGCGAAAAAGGGGCATTAGTAACTTATAACTTATAAGTGAATTACTTTATGTTGCTCCCATTGTCTCCTACCTTAAAATAAGCGGGAAAAACTTTTTTTTGAAAAAATGTGGAGAAAAGTGGGGGATTGTGGAGAAAAGTTTGTATCTTTGTAGCCGAATTCAAAAATTAAGTGTGTACATGCGATTTTTAGGTAACATAGAAGCAAAGACTGACGCAAAGGGAAGAGTGTTCCTGCCGGCAGTATTCCGCAAGGTGCTCCAAGCATCGGGCGAGGAGTCACTGGTGCTGCGCAAGGATGTCTTCCAGCAGTGCCTGACGCTCTATCCGGAGAGCGTCTGGAACGAGCAGATGGACTTGCTTCGCCAGCGCCTGAATCGCTGGAACAAGCAGCATCAGGAGCTCTACCGTCAGTTTGTCTCTGACGTGGAGGTGGTGGTGCTCGACGGCAGCGGCCGTTTCTTGATACCTAAGCGCTATCTCGCTATGGCGGGAATCGATCGTGAGGTGAGATTCATCGGAATGGGCGACACTATGGAGGTGTGGAGTGCGGAGACAGCCCGCAAGCCGTTCGTGGAGCCCGAGGAGTTCGGCAGACAATTAGAAGAAATCATGAGTGCCGATGAGTGACGATGCAACCTATCATGTGCCAGTGCTTCTCAAGGAGAGCATTGACGGATTGAACATCAATCCCGATGGGGTGTATGTTGACGTCACTTTCGGAGGCGGAGGTCATAGCAGGGAAATTCTCAGCAGGCTTTCGTCGAGGGGTCGCCTCTTCAGTTTCGACCAGGATGCTGACGCTGAGAACAATATTCCCAGCGACGAGCGGCTGACCTTTGTGAGGAGTAATTTCAGGTTTCTGAAGAACTGGATGCGCTACTACGGTGTGGAGAAGATTGACGGATTGTTGGCAGACCTCGGGGTATCGAGTCATCATTTCGATGACGAGACGCGCGGATTCTCCTTCCGCTGGGATGCTCCCCTGGACATGAGGATGAACAAGAGGGCGGGCACGACGGCTGCCGAGCTGATAAACAATGCCGACGAGGCGAAACTGGCTGACGTGATGTATCAGTACGGTGAACTGCGGCAGGCACGGCGCATCGCCTCTGCCATCGTCAAGGCTCGGGCGTCGCACCAGATACTGACGACGGGCGACCTCGAGAAGGTTGTGAAACCGCTGCTTCCACCTGCACGGGAGAAGAAAGAGCTGGCTCGGGTGTTCCAGGCACTGCGCATCGAGGTGAACCACGAGATGGACGCACTGCGGGACATGCTTCAGGGCGCCACAGAGATGCTCGCCGAGGGCGGCAGGCTGGTGGTGATAACCTACCACTCGCTCGAGGACCGCATCGTGAAGAACGTGATGAATGCCGACGCTGGTGAGGACAGAAACTCCTCAGAACAGCTGCTCTACGGACGCTCACGGTCGGTTTACAGGAAAGTGAACAACAAGGTGATAACGCCCTCGGAAGAGGAGCAGCAGCGAAATCCGCGCAGCCGCAGTGCTAAGCTGAGGGTGGCGGAGAAGATTGAAAATTGAAGATTGAAAATTGAAGATTGAAGATTGAAAATTGATGATTGAAGATGAGTAAGGACGAGAAGACGATAGACGCAAGAGAGGTTCTTGAGGAACTCAAAAAGGCAGAGGCAGCGAAACTGGCTGAGGCTGCCCAGGGGACTGAGGCTGCCCAGGAGGACGAGGCGAAGCAGGAAGAACCCGCCGTGAACCTGCATGAAGCTATAAAAGAACAGGCGCGCGAGGACGAACAGGAACATTCCACGACCTTCACGCTGAGGAAAATCCTCGGCGGCGACTTCCTCACGGCACAGATGCTGCGTCGCCAGATCGGTGTGGTGCTGCTCATCCTTATATTCATATTTATATATATAAGCAACCGTTACAGCTGCCAGAAGAGTCTCATAGAGATAGACCAGCTGAATACGGAGCTTACCGATGCCAAGTACAAGGCGCTCTCGAGTGCCAGCGAGCTGACGGAGAAATGTCGCGAGAGCAATGTGCTCAATATGTTGCAGGCTCAGAACGACAGTACGCTGAAAATCCCCACTCAGCCGCCGTATATCGTTGAAGTGAAGGGTGATTGAAGATTGAAAATTGAAGATTGAAAATTGAAAGATTGAAAATTTAGGAGTTTGAGAAGATGAAGAGCCAGTTTGACAGAAAGAAGATAGTGCCGCGATACAAGGTCATAGCATACGTGATGCTTGTCCTGGGACTGATGGTTGTGAGCAAAGCTGTCTACACAGCAACGGTGAAGCGCGAATACTGGATGCAGGTAGCCGACCGCTTCAAGCGCGACAGTGTGGATGTGAAGCCTGTGCGCGGCAATATCCTCAGCTGTAACGGCGAGCTGATGGCTTCGTCGCTCCCCGAGTTCAAGATGTTCATGGACTTCAAGGCGGGAGGCGAGGATCACGACTCGCTGTGGCTGGCAAACCTCGACAGCATCTGTATCGGACTTCACGAGATATTCCCTGCGAAATCCAAGGAAGAGTTCCGTCACGACCTGGAGGAAGGACGTGCCAAGGGCAGCCAGCACTGGCCCGTATGGAACCGGCGTGTGAGCTACGACACCTACATGGACGTGAAGCAACTGCCGTTCTTCCGCCTCTCAAAACTGAAGAGCGGATTCCATGTGGAGGAGTTTAACTCGCGTCAGCGTCCCTTCGGTTCGCTCGCACTACGTACCGTCGGCGACATGTTCGGAGCCAAGGACACTGCCCGCTGCGGCTTGGAACTCACCTACGACTCCATTCTGCGCGGAAAGATGGGTAAGATAAAGCGCCGCAAGGTTATGAACAAGTATCTGAACATCACGGAGTTGCCGCCAGAGAACGGTGCAGACATCGTAACAACTATCGACGTGAGCATGCAAGACCTTGCCGAGCGCGCAGTGCTGGACGAGCTGAAACTCATCGACGCTACGATGGGAACGGCTCAGATGGGTGTGGCTATAGTAATGGAGGTGCAGACGGGCGACGTCAAGGCTATCGTCAACATGACGAAGTGCGAGGACGGCGTATACCGCGAGGTCAGGAATGCTGCCGTCAGCAACCTCATGGAGCCCGGTTCGGTGTTCAAGACCGCCTCGATAATGGTGGCTCTCGACGACGGAGTGGTGGACACCAACTACCGCGTGAACACCTACAGCGGAATAATGGACATGCACGGAGCCAAGATGCGCGACCACAACTGGCATCGCGGTGGCTACGGCGAGATTTCGCTGCCCCGAACACTCGAGGTGAGCTCTAACATCGGTGTCAGCCGCATTATCGACGAGCACTATGCCAAGAACCCCGAGAAGTTCGTGCAAGGCATATACCGCCTGGGACTTGCCGAAGACTTCAATATTCCCATCAAGGGCTCTACTCCTGCCCGCATCCGCATGCCCCGCAAGAACAGTCACGGGCAGTGGGAGAACTGGAGCAAGACAGCGCTGCCCTGGATGAGTATAGGCTATGAGACCCAGGTGCCGCCAATCTCAACCCTCGCCTTCTACAACGCTATCGCCAACGACGGCATCATGATGCGTCCGCGCTTCGTCAAGGAGGTTGTCAAGGACGGCGTGGTGCTCAAGGAGTTCCCGCCCGAGGCGATGATGGGCGGCAAGCGAATTGCCAAGATGGAGACGGTGAAGACCATGCAGACAATCCTCTACCACGTGGTGAGCCAGGGATTGGGCAAGAAAGCCGGTTCGAAACTCTTCAAGGTGGCAGGCAAGACCGGAACGGCTCAGGTATGGGCGGGCGGCGGCAAGACATCGTCGTATCTGCTCTCCTTCGCAGGCTACTTCCCTGCCGACGCTCCACGCTATTCGTGCATCGTGTGCATCCTGAAGTCGGGACTTCCCGCATCGGGAGGCGGCATGAGCGGCGTGGTGTTCCATAACATCGCCGAGGGAATCATGGCTCAGGATGTCAAGCGCAGCGTCACCGACGCCCGAGACTCCATATCGGTGCTCGTTCCTGAGGTGAAGCCGGGCAACACTCTTGCTGCCGACTACGTGCTGCGCCACCTTCAGATAAAGAACGCTGAAATGCAGAAGGCTGTGACGGTGAGCACCCGCGTGGTGCCCGACGTGGTGGGCATGGGAGCCCGCGATGCCGTCTACGCCCTCGAGCGCCGCGGTGTGAAGGTGTATATCCAGGGTCGTGGACGAGTGGTCTCACAGAGTCTCGAGCCGGGAAAGGCTATCAGAAAAGGTGATACGTGTACTTTAAAATTAGATATATGATACTCAGTCAGCTAATACAGAACATCAAACCCCTTAGAGTAGAGGGTCGTACAGACGTAGACATCACGGGTGTTAACATGGACAGCCGTCGTATAGAGGAAGGACACCTGTTCGCTGCCATCCGGGGCACTCAGGTAGACGGACATACCTTCATCCCAAAAGCCCTTGAGTTGGGAGCCAAGGCGGTGCTCTGCGAGGATATGCCCGAGACACTTCAGGACGGAGTAACCTACATCCAAGTGGCATCAACCGACGATGCTCTGGGCAAGGTGGCTACGATGTTCTACGGCGACCCGTCGAGCAAACTGAAACTCGTGGGAGTAACGGGAACGAACGGCAAGACTACCATCGCCACCTTATTATATAATATGTTCCGCCGCCTGGGATACAAGTGCGGACTGCTCTCAACAGTCTGCAACTACATCGAGGACGAGGCGGTGCCCGCAAGCCACACCACTCCCGACCCCATCGAGCTGAACCAGCTATTGGCAAGAATGGTAGAGGCAGGATGTCAGTATGCCTTCATGGAGTGCTCCAGTCATGCCATCGCCCAGAAGCGCATCAGCGGACTGAGGTTCGTGGGAGGTATCTTCACCAACCTGACACGCGACCACCTCGACTACCATAAGACCGTAGAGAACTACCGCAACGCCAAGAAGGCGTTCTTCGACGGGCTGCCCAAGTCGGCGTTCGCCATCATCAATGCAGACGACAAGAACGGTGCCTTCATGGTGCAGAACTGCAAGGCAACGGTAAAGACCTACTCCACG
>JAFTFC010000014.1 GCA_017449725.1 Prevotella sp.
CCGGGAAAGTGGCAAAGCAGGCCGACGGAAGTGTTATGCTCCGTATGAACAACACCGTGCTGCTGGCTACTGTTTGTGCCGCAAAAGATGCAGTTCCCGGAACAGATTTCATGCCTCTGCAGGTAGACTACAGAGAGCAGTATGCCGCTGCGGGCCGTTTCCCCGGCGGTTTCACCAAGAGAGAGGGAAAGGCTTCTGACAACGAGATTCTGACGAGCCGTCTGGTAGACCGTGTGCTCCGTCCGCTGTTCCCCTCAAATTATCACGCAGAAGTTTTTGTCAATGTAATGCTGCTCAGCGCTGACGGTGTTGACCAGCCTGATGCTTTGGCAGGTTTTGCAGCATCTGCAGCATTGGCATGTTCAGATATCCCCTTCGAATGCCCCATCAGTGAGGTTCGCGTAGCTCGTGTGAATGGCGAATACGTCATCGACCCGACATTCGAACAGATGAAAGAGGCTGACATGGACATCATGGTAGGTGCTTCGGCAGAGAACATCATGATGGTAGAGGGTGAGATGAAAGAAGTTTCTGAGCAGGACATGATCGGTGCTCTGAAGGCTGCTATGGCTGCCATCAAGCCGATGTGCGAACTGCAGACAGAACTGTCGAAGGAACTTAGCAAGGACGTTAAGCGCGAGTACGACCACGAAGTGAACGATGAGGAACTGCGTGAGCGTATGAACAAGGAGTTGTATCAGCCCGCTTACGACGTCACAAAGCAGGCTCTCGAGAAGCATGCACGTGCCGAGGCTTTCGAGAAGATTCTCGAGGACTTCAAGGAGAAGTATGCCGCAGAGCATACCGAACTGATAGAGGACGAGCTGGAAGAGAAGAACGCAATGATGGACCGCTACTACCACGATGTGGAGCGCGACGCAATGCGCCGTTGTATCCTCGACGAGGGCATCCGTCTCGATGGTCGTAAGACCGATGAAATCCGCCCCATCTGGTGCGAGGTTTCTCCGCTGCCAATGCCTCACGGAAGTTCTATCTTCACACGTGGTGAGACACAGTCTCTGACAACAGTTACACTGGGAACCAAACT
Organism: Prevotella sp.; assembly: GCA_017449725.1. Classification (GTDB taxonomy): domain Bacteria; phylum Bacteroidota; class Bacteroidia; order Bacteroidales; family Bacteroidaceae; genus Prevotella. The sequence goes on from JAFTFC010000014.1 coordinate 1,049, forward strand.
CGACGAGAAACTCGTTGACGACGTACTTGACAAGAGTTACCAGCGCTTCCTGCTGCACTATAACTTCCCGCCGTTCTGTACGGGAGAGGCTAAGGCTCAGCGCGGCGTAGGTCGTCGTGAGATTGGGCACGGACACTTGGCTTGGCGCGGTCTGAAGGACATGATACCTTCCGACTTCCCCTACACAGTACGTGTGGTATCTCAGATTCTTGAGTCTAACGGTTCTTCTTCTATGGCAACTGTCTGTGCAGGAACCCTGGCTCTGATGGATGCCGGTGTTCCCATGAAGAAACCCGTCAGCGGTATTGCCATGGGTCTTATCAAGAACCCGGGCGAGGACAAGTATGCCGTACTGAGCGACATTCTCGGCGACGAGGACCACCTGGGCGATATGGACTTCAAGACCACCGGTACACGCGACGGTCTGACAGCAACCCAGATGGATATCAAGTGCGACGGACTTTCGTTCGACATCTTAGAGAAGGCTCTTATGCAGGCAAAGGCTGGTCGTGAGCACATCCTGAACTGCATCACTTCTACTATTGCCGAGCCGCGTCCCGACCTCAAGCCGCATGTTCCCCGCATCGAGGCATTCGAGATTCCGAAGGAGTTCATCGGTGCTGTTATCGGTCCTGGCGGTAAGATTATCCAGCAGATGCAGGAAGATACTGGCGCAACTATCACTATCGACGAAGAGGACGGAGTCGGCAAGATCCAGGTCAGCGGTCCTAACAAGGAGTCTATCGATGCTGCCATTGCCAAGATTCGCGCTATCGTAGCCGTTCCCGAAGTCGGTGAGGTTTACGAGGGTACTATCCGCTCAATCATGCCTTATGGCTGCTTCGTAGAGATAATGCCTGGCAAAGACGGTCTGCTCCACATCTCGGAGATTGACTGGAAGCGTCTGGAGACAGTCGAGGAATCCGGACTCAAGGAGGGTGACAAGATTACCGTCAAACTCTTGGAGATTGATCCTAAGACCGGTAAGTACAAACTGTCGCACCGAGTACTTATCCCGAAACCTGAGGGATATGTAGAGCGCGAACGCCGTCCTCGTGGTGAGCGCGGTGAGCGTCGCCAGCGCCCCGAACGTAACGAGCGTCGTCAGCCACGCCAAGAGCATCGTCATGACGGCGAGCAGAAGCATCAGGAAGAGCCGAAGGCTCCCGAGACCAATGTAGACCTCGAAAATATCGAATTCTAATAAACGAAACTAACCATAGGGGGTTGCACGAATTGTGCAATCCCCTGTTTTATCTTAACGACCCTAAATCTGACGAAATGCTTGTAAAGACATATTGTGCTGCCGTCAACGGATTAGAGACAACCACCATTACTGTGGAGGTAAGTATGACTCGTGGCGTAATGTTCCATCTCACGGGACTTGCCGACACCGCCGTGAAGGAGAGTCACGACCGTATCAAGGCTGCCATGCAGAATATAGGTTTCCGCTTCCCTATGGCAGACCTCACGGTCAATCTCTCGCCTGCAGACCTTCGCAAGGAGGGTAGCGGCTACGACCTGCCCCTTGCCATCTCCATCCTTGCTGCCGACGGCAAGGTGGTGCAGGATGAACTACAGAACTATATGTTGGTTGGCGAGGTGGGACTCGACGGAAGGCTTGAACCCATCCGCGGCGCCCTTCCCATTGCCATCAAGGCACGCGCCGACAAGTTCAAGGGACTCATCGTACCGTCACAGAACGTATGTGAAGCCGCCGTTGTCAACAATCTCGACGTTTATGGAATGGATTCCCTTTCCGATGTTGTTAATTTCTTCAACCACAACGGGTCTTTCGAGCCGACAGTTATCAATACCCGCCAGAAATTCCTCGAACAGCAGAGCCATTTCGAACTCGACTTCGCCGACGTTAAGGGTCAGGAAAGCGTGAAGCGTGCCCTTGAGGTAGCGGCGGCAGGCGGGCATAATCTTATAATGGTGGGTCCTCCGGGGTCTGGAAAGTCGATGATGGCAAAACGACTACCGAGTATTCTGCCTCCACTGTCACTTTCCGAAAGCCTCGAAACCACACAGATTCATAGTATCGCCGGCAAGTTGGGACGAGGAATGAGCCTTATCTCGCAGCGTCCCTTCCGCTCACCCCACCACACCATTTCACAGGTTGCCCTCGTCGGCGGTGGACAGAATCCACAGCCGGGAGAGATTTCACTGGCGCACAACGGTGTGCTCTTCGCCGACGAACTTCCGGAGTTTAACAAGTCTACCCTCGAGGTGCTACGGCAGCCGCTTGAGGACCGTCATATCACTATCAGCCGCGCCAAGTACAACATCGACTACCCGTGCTCGTTTATGTTCGTGGCGTCGATGAACCCCTGTCCCTGCGGCTACTACGGCGACCCCACCCATAAGTGCGTCTGCACCCCAGGACAAATAGGGCGCTACCTTTCAAACATCAGCGGTCCCCTACTCGACCGCATTGATATCCCTTGCGAAATTCAAGCAGTGCCCTTCTCCGAACTCTCGAAGATGCAGCCCGGCGAACCGTCGGCAGTCATCCGAGAGCGCGTCATCAAGGCACGACAGATTCAGGAGCAGCGTTTCAAGAATCACAAGGGCATCTACTGCAACGCTATGATGACGGAGAAGATGCTCCACGAGTTTGCCGAACCAGACCAAGCATCACTCGACATGCTCCGCATGGCGATGGAACGTCTCAAACTCTCCGCCCGTGCCTACAGTCGTATACTCAAGGTAGCCCGCACTATCGCCGACCTCGCAGGCAGCGAAAAGGTAGAATCCATGCACATCGCCGAGGCCATCGGGTACCGTAACCTAGATAGGGGCGATTGGGCAGAGCGAGGAATATGATAATCCTATCCGAAGAAGTGATAACTAATACAAAAGGTCAAATGCATATTAATATAAAAAAGGCGGCATTATGTGTGATGATGGTCTTCTGGATGATTCCTACTTTGGCTATTGACCGTCACGCACTTGTCACACGCAATAATCCAACCATCACAAGCGTTGACACGTTGGGGTCTTTGAGTGTGGGTAATGGTGGATTTGCTTTCACGACGGATATAACGGGAATGCAGACTTTTCCGGAGTATTACAGGAATGGTGTCCCTTTGGGTACACAGAGCGAATGGGGCTGGCACAACTTTCCCAATACAGAGCAATACCGCATAGAGGAGTCATACCGAGAATACGACTTCGGTCACGGTCATCGTGAACTATATGCAACGGAGTTTAAGTCGGAAGGCAGGGCAAGGGATGCGGCTAACTGGTTTCGCAGCAATCCACACCGCCTCCATCTTGGATGTATCGGTTTGGAGTTAAGTATGCTGAAGCCTTCAGACATCAGGAAGCCCAAGCAAATATTAGATATGTGGAACGGTGTTATTCGTTCTTCTTTCAATGTTCGAGGCTCTTCATACCATGTTACTACCGTCTGCCATCCTGAGAGGGACATGATTGGCAGTAGGATTACCGGAGAGCACGCGAGCATCAATCTGCGTTTCCCTTACCCGACGGGAGCACATACTGATGATGGTTGTAACTGGAATGCTAATGACAGGCATAAGACAGAGTTGGTTCGTCAAACTGACAACAGTGCCATACTGAAAAGAACAATAGACCAGACGGTCTACTATGTAACTCTGACTTGGGACGTGAAGGCAGAACTGAAGGAGAAAGCGCCCAACTACTGGGTGCTGACAGCAGATGGCAGGCGATTGACGTATTGCTGCACCTTCTCAGAACAGCCATTGGGGACTAATCCGACATTCGAAGAAACGCTTGCTGCCAGTGCCGCACATTGGCAAAAGTTCTGGACGGAGGGAGCCGCCGTGGACTTCTCACACTGCAAAGATTCGCGTGCCAAGGAACTGGAACGCCGCGTAGTCCTCAGTCAATGGCTGTTGGCTATCCAGTGCGCCTCCGACACACCGCCACAGGAGACAGGACTGACATATAACTCCTGGTTTGGCAAATTCCATTTGGAGATGATATGGTGGCATCAGGCATGGCTGCCATTATGGGGGCATGGGGAAATGTTAGACCGCACTTTGCAATGGTATGAAACCGTGGAGCCTAAAGCCCGTGAGATTGCCATGCGACAAGGATTTAAGGGTGTGCGCTGGATGAAGATGACCGACCCTTCCGGCGAGGAGTCACCCTCGAAGGTTGGCAGTTTCCTTATCTGGCAGCAGCCTCACCTGATTTATCTAGCAGAGCTGCTCTATCGTGAACATCCATGCCAGTACTTGCTCGACCGCTATGGCCGTCTTATAGATGAGACAGCCCTTTTCATGGCAGATTTCGCCACTTACGACCAGAAGACCGACCGCTACATGCTTAAAGGAATGATTCCGGCACAGGAAACGCTGAAAGCCGAAGAAACATATAACTCACCTTTCGAACTGGCATACTGGCACTTTGCGCTGCAGGTTGCTCAACAGTGGCTGGAGCGCCGTGGATTAGCGCGTGATACATTGTGGGATGACATCATCAGAAAGCTGTCACCCCTCACACATGATGACGAAAACCGCTACCTGGCAGCAGAGTCCGCTCCCGACACCTATAATACCTTGGCACTTATCAGTGACCATCCCGCCGTACTCGGAGCAGTGGGAATCCTTCCCGAAAGTCGCCTGTACGACCCGAAAATAATGGAACATACACATCAGTGGATAATGGACAACTGGAACTGGGACCATACGTGGGGATGGGACTTCCCGATGGTTGCTATGAATGCCACGCGCCTCGGCAATCCTGAAGATGCTGTCAGTGCATTGTTAATGGATAAGCGCACCAACACCTATCTTCCTAATGGTCACAACTATCAGGACAAGCGGCTGCGTTGTTATCTGCCGGGTAACGGCGGGCTCTTAACAGCTATCGCCTTGATGTGTGCCGGTTGGGATGGCTGTACAATAAAAAATCCCGGTTTTCCAAAAACCGGGAAATGGGAAGTGCAGTGGGAAGGTCTGAAACCACTGGTTATTTTACCACCACCTTGCGTCCGTTGATGATATATATGCCTTTGACAAGTTTGCCGCTGCTGATGCGTCGACCATCAAGGGTATATATAGTTGTTGGCTGCGGGTTGTGGGCTGTGGACTGAGTGATGCCGGTAGAGTAACCGCTCACAGAAGTCTTATTGGCATTGATAACCTCACCGGTATTGCTATCGACGATGATTGCTACGACGTGAAGACGTGTAGGATCCTGGATGAGGCTCAGAGGCTTACCGTCAGAACCTTTGCTGTATATGCTGCGGGCATTGTCAGCCAGGAAAGTGTAAGCATGTCCATACTCCCCGCCTGAATTTACTGACGCAGGCAAAGAACCTTCGATACCGTTCTCTGACAACTCAATTACGACATCGTTGTATTCCAGTCCTGCCACCTTCGACGCTCCGGTAGTGAACGCATCCATGTCTGAGGGCCATTGGTCGCTGCCTGCATAGTAGTTGGACTGGTTCCAAGCGCTCTCTTCTCCATGAAGTCCGTCGGCGGTAAGGATATAAGCCACACGGTAGGGATTGTTCTGTATGTCCTTGCCGAACTTAACCTTGGAGATAACTTTTATGCTGGTATTAGCCTGGTCGTCCCACCATGCCCAGACATCGATGCCGGCAGGGACTACCACACTGCTGCGCTTCTGCCATGCCTTGTCGATGCCGAAAGTGTAGTAAGCACCATCGCCGCAATAGGCATCGGTCTGATTGACACGGTCTATCCATGCATCGGGGAAGCCTGCCACATTGGACGGGAAGTTCTCGGTCACTTCCATCGGGTCAGCATTATGATAGGACACACCGATAAAATCGTCGGGGAACAGTTCGTTCATGCGGTTAAGACCGACAAAGCCACGCGGACAGTAGCCGCACCATGTGCCAGTGTACTCCTCCAGCAAGGCGCGGTGCTTGGGCAGATATGCCAGCACGTCAAACAGGTTGGATGATGTTGGTGCAATGTCCTCGTTGGCTACACCGTTCACTTTTGTCACGGTGAGTTTCCCGGCGTAACTACCCTTGGTGCCAACGGCAGGCACAGAGATATTCACATCAGCAGAGCGTCCGTAGTAATCGGCAGCAATGGCTGAAGCCAAGTCTACATGCTTCTCCACCTGTGCATCGCCCACCTGGAACGTATAGTCGAAACTGCTGACGGGCTGGAGTCCGTGGTTGCGAATCTTAAGAACAAGTTCCTGCTCTTTTCCGGCTTCCAGATAACTGTCTTCGAGTCCGCTCAGCACGGCAGCATTCTGCTTTACATCACCCTCAAGCGTCAGTTGCAAGGCAGTGCTACCATTCCACGTGCCGTACATGTTCGTCCACTTCAGGTACGAACGCGACGTGTGCAAATAGAAGCCCTCGCGGTCGGGATTGGCAGTAAGCAGCACTGGAGCCTTGTCGCCGCTGCTTTCAGTCTTTGCGATGGTGAACGAGTATCCTGCATAGAAACCGTCGGCAGTGATGGTGTAAGGCTCGCTTAGTGTCACCTCTGCCCATGCGCCGTCAGGTGTGAATGCCTGCGTCAGGATGTCGGCGGCGTTGTCACGCCCCGATGTCTTCAGTTCTTTGGTAAGCCACACCTTATAGTCAGTGGCATTGGTAGCCGTAGTAACTATGGGCACTCGCACCTTTGTTACCTTAAGTCCAACCAGACTGGCATCTGTCACATTCAGTGCCACATCATAGGTCTCGGTCTTCTCATAGCCAATATTTCCCAGTGTTGTTTCGTCACCATAGTAATATCCATAGGTGATAGAACTTTGAGCGTTGGCACCAAGTGCCAACGCCAAAAGTGATAGGATGGACAATACTGTTTTCTTCATGTCTTTTCCTCTTTTACTTTATTACCTTTTTACCGTTAATTATCACGATACCACGATAACTGCCGCTAACCTTGCGACCAGCGATGTCGGTATATTTTACAGTGCCTGCAGTCTTGCCTGCATCGGAAATGCCCTTAATGCCAGACTCAACGCTTGTCTCGCCTGTAGCCACATCGAACCAGGTAATGTCTGAACGACGCTCTTCTCCGCCACCTGTGTAGATGACCTGAGCACCGATCTTGTCGAAACCACCCTGATAGAGATAGATATAACTACCACCCTCACCAAAGTCGTAGTCGGTGAAGAGATAAGGTACTACGTCAAGGTCTGCATCCAGATAGTCATACTCATCAGCATAGAAAGTATAGGGGAGGACCTCACCGGCAAGGTCGATGAACACCTGATAAGAGAGTTTCTCCGTGTCGAGCAACTGGCTATCGCCCACCACGGGAGAGATATCCAGACTCAGGTAATTGTAACCATAGTCCTCGAAGTAGTCCTCGTATTCAATGCCAGGAGCCTCAGGTGTAACAGCCACGTCAGCATACTTGGTCAGCAGGGGAGCAGAGAGCACTTCGTAGTAGTAAATCTCGCCATCACCGCCATTGATGATTGCCACGTCTTTATCACCGCCAATAAGCTTGTCGCCGTCGATTGTAAGAGTCAGACCTTCTGTCTCGGCATACACGCGATCATAGTCTCCGTAGTAGTCATCATACTCAATGGTGTATTTACCACTCTTGAAGAATAAGAAGTAGTTGTTGCCAAGCCCCAGATACTGGTTGCTGGCGAACGTTACGCTCTTACCGTCCGAAGCGATAGTTCCCTTCACCCATGCTTCAGGAAGGTCGGCTTCGAGTCCCTGAATATAGAGGTCGTTGCCCGACTTGCCAACTTTTACCAGATGACCGTTGCGGCTTGTAGTGCTACCATCTTCGTAGGTGTAGCCACCGTCATATATGAGAGAGTAATCCTCAGTTGCCAGTCCGGCGGGTGCCTCTACTCCGGTGTAGGAAACAGGCGAGTAAACAGAGTTCCAGTCGGCATATCCCGACCATGTAAGGTCGTCATCATAGATGAGTCCGACGGGGGCATTCTCATCTGTGTTCTGCAAAGTGATGACACCATCGTTGCCCACAGCAAATGTAATCTCTGTCACGCTCTCGTCCTCAACGTATGTATCATACGTCTCACCGTCCTCCTCAACCGTCTCAGCCTTCAGTTTTGCAAGCACAAGACCATACTCATAGTCATCCCAATAATAAATAAACTGCCCTGTAGGGATAGAGATCGTCTTGCCGTCGCTACTCAGCGTTCCTTCCACCCAAGTGCCGGTATTTGCCTGCGAGATCAAATCCTGGATGTACACCTTATTACCGGCGCCATAGACAATCTGGATAGCCTGACCGTCCTGCGTGGTGTTGAAGATATATCCCCAATAAGCATAGGTGGCATCACCTGAACGTGCAAATGTCTTCAACTCACCTGCCGGCTGTTCCGTGATTACTGTAGGTGCAGCAGCCTTGGCTGGTGCCTTGGCTTTGGCCTTAAGCTTCTGGGGTGATGCATCCTGGGCACGATGAGCATTCTTAACCCTGAGAGCAGACTTTGTTGCTCCGCGAAGCACCTTTTCTCCATTTTGTTTATATGGAACCTGTGCAAAAGATGCGGCAGCCACAATTGCTGCCACTACAAATAGTGTAAATTTCTTCATACGCTACAATCTTTTTAAATTAAACAATAATCATATAATACCTAATGACGGTGCAAATTTATGGAGATTTATTTTAAAATCAACACAAAAAACAGCTGAAAAACGTCAATTTGTAACAAAAATACCATAAACATGTTATATTTTCCGTCTACAAAAGTTCTTACGGCTTTCTCCAAAACATAACGTTTGGGACAGCGGAAGAATTACTTTAGCAATGCGAAAGGGTTTCTTTAGCAATGCGAAAGGGTTTCTTTGGCAATGCGAAAGATTCTCTTTCCCTATACGAAAGACTTTCTTTCGCGGTACGAAAGTAAAATGAAATTCTTGAATTACTGAAAATCAGCAGGTGCAGGGTAGGTGAAGGATAGGTGTAGGGTACCGCTAATTACAAAAGACAAAAAACACCCTGTTCCTCAGCAACTTACAAACCTATAGGTGTAGGAGGTGCTGGAGGTGCAGGGTGTAGTGTTTTTGTAGCTTACAGGAACTTCAGGGTACCCATGACATAGACGAGACCGAAGCCGAGGAGCATGGAGATGAGTCCCATGATGATTCCGAGTTTCGCCATGTCGCTCTGCTTAACGTAGCCGGTGGCGAAAGCGAGGGCGTTAGGCGGAGTGGAGATAGGGAGTATCATGGCACTCGATGCTGCAATGGCTACACCGATGAGGACGGTGGGGGTGCCGCCGATGGGGTCGAGTTTGTCGCCCATGGCTCCGCAGACGATGGCGAGGATGGGCATCAGCAGGGCTGCCGTGGCGGAGTTGGAGATGAAGTTGCTGAGGAGGTAGCAGATGGCACCGCCGAGCAGCAGGATGAGCAGTGGCGAGAACTCGCCGAAGGGAATGCTCTCCACGGCGTTGGCAGCAAGTCCGGAGGCATTGAGTCCGTAACCGAGGGCGAAGCCGCCGGCTACCATCCAGATAACGCTCCAGTTGATCTGCTCCAGGTCGCGCTTGTTGATGACACCCGTCAGGGCAAACACCATGAAGGGAATCATGGCGACGGTGTAGGAGTTGATGCCCGTCACGCGGTCCATCAGCCAGAGGGCCACGGTGACGAAGAAGGTGACGATGACCACATTGGCGTGGAAACCTTTCTTCATGCCGCCTTCGATATTCAGTTCGCTGGTCTTCTGGGTAAAGGGGAACATCTTAAGGAGCAGGCGCCAGCTGATGAACAGGAGCACGAGCACCAATGGGAACATGAACATCATCCACTGACCGAAACCGAGACCGAGATTGAGTCCCTCAGGGTCGTTGAGGTATTTCAGGGCAATGGTGTTAGGAGGCGTTCCAATGGGTGTTCCCATTCCGCCAAGGTTGGCAGCCACGGGAATAGACATGGCGAGTGCTATGCGTCCCTTACCCTCGGGCGGCAACTGACGGAACACGGGGGTGAGGAATGTCAGCATCATTGCGGCGGTGGCAGTGTTGGAAACGAACATGGAGAAGAGTCCTGTGATGAGCAGGAAACCCAGTAGCACCATCTCGCTACGGGTGCCGAAAGGTTTGAGTAGCACCTTGGCAAGCTGGGCGTCGAGACCGGTCTTTGTGGCTGCGATAGCGAGCACGAAACCTCCGATAAACAGCATGATTACGGGGTCGGCAAAGGTAGCCATAACGCCTTTGTAGGAGAGCAGTTTGCCCACTTCCTCCTCGTTGACCATCGGCAGAATGCCGCTGTCGGTACAGAAGAGCAGCATAAGCACGATGATGGCTACAGACGTAGCCCACGACGACACCACCTCGAGCACCCACATAAGAGTGGCAAAGGCGAAGATGGCGATTATGCGCTGCTGGATAACTGTAAGGTTCTCTATCCCATACCACTCGGCAGGAATATTCCAAAGCAAGAGGGTGACGATGGCAACTAATGCCATTTTGATAACACGAATGGTGCTATCTTCGGGATGATACTTCCGCTGGTGACGCATATTGTGGTAAGTGTCAACGAGATGGAAGCCTTCATAAATGTGAAACATATCTTTTTACTTTATTTTGAAATTGGTTTATCGTTTCATTCTGAGGTGCAACTGGTAGAGTGCCGGCACGAGTATCATCTGCGAGAAGAGCACGGCGAGAAGCACGCGCGACTGGCTGCCAAAGAGGTCGATGAGGCGGAGATCCTGCGCCTGCGGCAGCAGGTTGTAGGTGACGTACGCCACGGTGTTGTTGACCCAGTGGTAGAGAATGGTTGGGATGATGCTGCCAGTGCGGTAGTAAATCCAGCCGAGCAAGAGTCCTACGAGGAAGGCGTGGGGCAGTTGGGCGGGATTCATGTGGATGAGGGCGAAGAGCAGGGCGGACAGCACGATGGCGAGCACAGGACGCACATGCTGTAACAGCGAGCGCAGGATGGCGCCGCGGAACACCGCCTCTTCGGCAACAGGGGCGAGGATGGCAATGGCGAGGTAGCCCCATCGGTTGCTCAGGATGCCGTCGAACTCATCCTCCACGAAGTTTGGCAGTTCGGGCATCAGTTCCTGGAGTCCCATCGACGGTATCACCACTCCGAACGATGCCACCGCCGTCCAGAAGAGTACTCCCCAGGGGTGCGACTGCATATAGGCGCGAGTGAAAGGAGTCCACCGGAGACCGAAGAAAAGGGCGATGGCGATGATGTTGGTCACCGACGTAGCCACGATGAGTTTCATGGGTGTGATGTCGGCATTGCCGCTGACGAGTCCCCACACAAAGTTTATAATAATAGGTACGAGCACCTGAATCATCAGGAAACATACCAAGTACCATAGGGGTTTTGCAAAATTCTTCATCTTTATCTTTGTACCTTTTTACTTTTTGACCCTTTTACTTTTTTACCTTTTCCCTATCGAGAAGCAGTTGCTGGCGCAGCGCCTCGGGGGAGTCGAACCGCTGCTCTTTGCGCAGTCGGCGAAGCAGGCGCACCGTGAGCTGCTGACCGTAGAGGTCGGCGGCGAAATCGAGGATGTGGATTTCGAGGGTGGTGGTTGCGACGGAGTCGCAGCATGCCGTAAAGGACGAGGACGACGAGGAGGGGCTGGTGTAGGTAGGGCGGGTGCCTATGTTCATCATTGCCCGGTGCCACCTGCCCTCCACAAGCACATCCACGGCGTATACCCCGCCGGCGGGAACGAGCTTATGCGAATCGACGGAGAGGTTGGCGGTGGGGAAGCCTATCTTGCGACCCTCCTGTTCTCCCCGGACTACGACGCCCGTCATCTCGTAGTGGCGACCGAGCAGGTTGGCAGCCTTCTCTACATCACCGGCAAGAAGCAACGAACGGATAGCGGACGACGACACTTTCGGGTCGGCGGCTGGCTGATAGGCATCTCCGCGTATCACCTCGATGCCGAGTTGGCGCCCGTAGCGCACATAATCGTCGAAAGTGCTTGTCAGGTCGTGCCCGAAACGATGGTCATAGCCCACGAAAAGGCGCTTGACATTTAGTTTCTCCTGCAACACTTGCTGCATGAAATCGCGAGCCGACAAGCCTGCCATTGCCTCATCGAAGGTAAGCACCTCACAACAGTCGACACTGCTCTCTGAAAGCAGGCGGAACTTCTCGTCGAAAGTGGTGATAAGTTGCGGCTGGTAGTCGCTATGGAGCACCTCACGGGGATGGCGGTCGAAAGTGATGGCAGTGGAGAGGAGTCCGTGCTGACGTGCATCGTCGGCAACTTTCCCCAAGAGGTACTGATGACCGAGATGGACACCGTCGAAGAAACCGACTGTAGCGGTGCGTCCCACGAGACTGAGCCACTCGTCGCCGTCGGTTACGTGCATTGTGCGGATGCCAACAGCCTCGGCTCCACGGCAGTTTGCGGCAGAGTCGTCGACAAAGAGTGTTTCCTCTGCCTTAAGTCCGCCCTCGTCGAGCATGCGGCGGAATATCTCCACGTCTGGCTTTATAAGGTGCATGTCGCAAGAGAGGAACACCCGTTCTACCAACTCAGGGATTCCCTTCTCCTCAGCCCATCGCCAGTGGAGCCAGTTGGTGTTGCTCAGCACGAACATGCGGTAGCGCTTGGCAAGACAGCGGATTGCCTCGATGCGGCGGTCGGGAATACCCAGAAGCAGTGCGTCCCACGCATCGCATATCTCCTGGTTGGAAGCATGGCAGCGAGGGCACTTCTCTCTCACCTTGTCGCAGAATTCATCAAGTGTAATGTCACCTATCTCGAGTTCGTGGAACAGGTCTTCCTGCTTACAATCATCGATGTAGGCGGCTATCTCGGGAGCGCCAATACTGTTAAAAGCATCTACAGCCCGCTGCTTATCCAGGTCTACGAGCACGCATCCGAAGTCAAGTACAATGTTTTTTATCCCTTGCATAGTCTGTATAATTCACGAATCCATACCACCACTGACGTAGTGGAAATAATTATAGCCCACTCCTGGAAACTGAGCGGATCGGTGCGGAACATATTGCCGCCGAAGGTAACGATTAGCCACTGCCCTATGAGGATGAACGCCATGACGAGCAGCAGCCCGCGGTCTGCCCAAAGGCGATGGAACACGCTGTGGTAGGAATTGAGAGCCTTGGCGTTGAGCAGGTTCCAGAACTGCAACATCACGAATGTGGTGAAGAAAAGGCTCAGCTCGTGGCGCTGTATTCCAGGGTCTTCGTCATAGAGGCAGTGTACGAACATGCCGAGCATTGCCACGAAGAAGAATATGCCGGTGCCAAGAATATGGCGACCTATCTTCGGAGTAATGATAAACTCGTCGCGATTGCGTGGAGCATCGTTGAGCACCTCGCGTGACGGGGGCAGCGACGCCAGTGCCATGGCGGCGAAGGTATCCATAATAAGGTTCACCCACAGTATCTGGGTCACTGTCAGCGGCATCTCTGTGCCTATCACCGAACCCGCCAGAACGAGCAGCAGTGCGGCAACGTTGACCACCAACTGGAAGTAGAGGAAGCGCTGTATGTTCTTATACAGCGAACGCCCCCACATCACGGCATGGACAATGGAACGGAAGGAGTCGTCGAGCAGTGTCATGTCGGAAGCCTCCTTGGCAACGCTTGTGCCCGAGCCGAGTGACAGTCCAACATGAGCATGATGGAGCGCCGGGGCATCGTTGGTGCCGTCGCCGGTGACTGCCACTATCTCACAGCGCTTCTGGAGCATTTCCACGAGGCGCTGCTTGTCTGTAGGTCGGGCACGGCTCATGACGCAAATCTCCCCTGCCCGCTTGTATGCTTCTTCGTCGGAGAGGGCGGCAAATTCAGGACCGGTAATGGCCAATTTGGTATTCTCGCACCCCCGTACCCCCGTACCTCCGTACCTCCGGGCATCTATGATGCCGATAACCCTCGCTATCTCAAGAGCTGTAGCCGACGTGTCGCCGGTGACTATCTTTACTTGGATGCCAGCCTTGACACACTGGGTCACAGCATCGGGAACGTCGCGACGCACGGGATCGTTGATGGCGCAGACGGCCTGTAGGGATGGGCGAGGGATTTCCTGAACGGGAAAACCGCTCGGCACAGGTGCGGAGCAGACGGCGAAGGCGAGGGTGCGCATACCTTTCTCCTGCCACTCGCGCAGTTTCTCCTCTGCCTTCAGTCGCTCTTCCTTGCCTATGTCGCACATATCGAGGATAATCTCGGGAGCGCCCTTGAAGTATTTTGTACCGCCGGCCTCGGTCATCATGAACTTCCTCTCGGTAGAGAACGGCTGTCGGGCGGTAATGGTATATTTGTCGCGTATCTTCCGATAGTCGGCTCCCTGACCCTCCATCCATCTGAGCAGCGCCTGCTCCGTGGGGTTTCCTATGCCGGTATCACCATCCAAGTGGGCTGTGGTATTTAGGGCTATAGCCTTGAAAAGGTCTTCCGAGTTCCCATGTTCCTCTTCCTTCGTCCTTCTCATCTCCACTACCGTCATCCGGTTCTCGGTCAGTGTTCCGGTCTTGTCGGTACATATCACCGTCACTGCTCCCATCGTCTCACAGGCATGAAGTTTTCGCACGAGGTTGTTGCTCTTCAGCATGCGTCGCATGTTCAGTGCCAGCGCCAAGGTCACCGCCATGGGCAAGCCCTCGGGCACCGCCATCACAATGAGCGTTACCGCCATCATAAAGTACTTCAGCACCACCTCAATCATAGCGAGGTAGTTGGTGGAGTGCCATACGGCATCGTTGGTGAGGATATCGTGAACGAGGAAGATGAGGAATGCTGCCACCGACACCGCCGTTCCTACTTTGCTGATGGTCTTTGCCAGACGGTCGAGTTGGATGTTGAGCGGTGTCTTTACCTGGGTCTGCTCAGTAGAACTTGTCGCCACTTTTCCTATCTCGGTACCATCGCCCACGGCAGTCACCTCAAACATGCCGCTGCCGCTCATTACCATCGTGGAGCGCAGCACCATATTCCTTGGATAAGTCTCGTCCCTCTCTGTGTCTCTCCCACCTCGGGAGGAGTTAGGTGCGGACTCCTTCTCAGCCATCATCTCGCCTGTCAGCGACGACTCATTGACCTGAAGGTCGCGACTGTCCACTAGTCTGCCGTCGGCAGGAATCTCATCGCCCGTTTCTATCAGCACCAGGTCGCCGACAACAACCTCGCGACGATGAACCAGTGTCACTATCCCGTCGCGCACCACCTTCACCTGAGCCTCATCGTCCATCGCCGTGAGGTCGGAAAAGCGGCGTGCCGCGTCGCGTTCGAACCAAAAGCCGATGGTGGTGGCAAGGAAAATGGCGAGAATTATGCCGATAGTTTCGACATATTCGTTCTCTATCACGGCAAGCACCAGCGAGAAAGCCGCCGCAACAAGCAGTATCTGGATTATAGGGTCATTGTACTTCTCTATGTACAATTTCCATAGCGAAGTTTTGGCAGGCGGAGTAAGCACGTTTTCGCCGTATTGCTCCCGCTGTCGCACCACCTCTGAGGCGGTCAGCCCTTTGTTCGTTTTCTTTAAATCGTCCATAAACGGGCTGCAAAGGTACGAAATAAAGGTAAAAAAGTAAGAAACTAAAAAGGTAAAAATAATAAAAATGCAAAAAAACACCACATAAATTAAAATTTTTCCCTTTTAATTTTTCATTTTTAATTTAAATCATTACCTTTGCACCCGCAAATCGGACTTGTAGCTCAGTTGGTTAGAGCAACAGACTCATAATCTGGAGGTCCCAGGTTCAAGCCCTGGCTGGTCCACAAAATCAAGTTGGTGATTTTGAGAGAGTTACGCAAGAAGCGTGACTCTCTTTTTTTGCCCTTATATATACTTTGGGAACAAACAGGGAACAAAGACTCATTTTCTAATAGTAATAAAATTGAACGTTTTTAGCGTTCTTTAGCTATCATGTGATAGTTTATTTGAAGATTAAGACTTCCTAAAACGCCTTGAACCAGTGCTGTTAAATTTTCAAAAATGGCCATTCTGACGGTCTTTCTGTTTGTCGGATTGTTATCTCGGCTTGGCAAATCCACTATGCTTATATTACTCGCACTCGACATTTAAAAAGTAAAAGAATTAAACACAAAGAAGCCCGTCAACTGACCTCGAACTTTTAACTAATGCCATAAGCGGTCGGCTTTCGAGCGTGACGGGTGCTTCTTCTGTCAAATATGACGTAAAGAATAACTTCTATCTACATGCTGAATAAATCCTGCTGTACAGGCTTCTGTTTGCGTTTTGTGGGCGCATTCATTGGCTCCAATGACCATCCGAACTCCTTCAGATTGACTCTGAGCGCATACTTAATAATGCTATTCCGGCGGTAGGCATTGGTGCCGCTTTTGAATTTCGGCTGCTTCTCCTTGTCTTGGATTACCTGAATCACCTGCATGTAACTATCGTAGCTCCTGCCAGCCTTTAAACGGATCTGTTTCATGTAATAAAGCACTTCATCTTCATGCAGATAATGGCCGAGAAGCGTCTGCAAGGCGATTTCCTGGGCTTCCTTGCCTGCATTGTACCAAACATTCTCCCTCATTCGCTGATGGATGTCGGTGTGTTCTACAGGCTCCGCATACTCTTCAAATGGAGAAAGCGGTTCGTCACCCTTCTGCCAGGGCTTTTCAAGCCCTTCCTTGGGAAATTCCTTAGTGTAGATGAAGATAAATATCGACGAGACCTTACCTCCGCGCCCCTTACGAGGCCCTTCTTGGAAGTCGAACCAGAGATTCGAGTGCTTGGCAGCATACAGTTCAAACAGCTCCATCTGGGTTGCCTCCAGTATAAACTGCCTAACTTCCTTGAAACTGGTATAGGTGGCAGGTGTGATAACCTTCTTTGTTCTTGGGTCACGCACCTCATCGAGGTTGAAGATACGCCGGAAGTCCTCCATCTGAATCGGTACTACCCTCTTCTTATAGACATGCCCTTGCGCTTTCTCTCCACTGTCAAGGAAACGAAAATCGCCACAGAATTGGCTGCACAGCTCATACATCTTCTGCGAATACTTTGACCTGAGTAGCATAGCCGTTCCGAGGTCGAAGGTCGTGAAACTCTTGGATATATCTATCAGGTACGGCATAATCTCTGGCGATACGCGCACGTCGTACAGGCCTGTTTCAGTATTATAGAAGAACGAGTCCACCCAGTGAACCTCTCCCCTGATTAGCTGTCCCTGCTCATTCTTGAACGTCACGGGAACCAGCTTCTTTGCGAGTTCTCGCAGCGCAGCATAGGTACGAGGAACATTCTTCTGACCACCGATAAGTCCCAGGTCATCGTCAGTCAGATGGAAATAGAGATCCTTCCAGCTGTCCGGCACACCAAGGTTCTTCTCAGTGTACTTGTGCTTCACCTCGCCTGTGATGAAATAGAGCGTCCTCCGTTCTATCAGTCCATAGACGACGGGCGAATTGACGATTGCATTACTCCATCTCACCTGCTCATGGGTTATCCTACCAACCGCAGGATAGCGAAGTGTTATGTTCATCGGCTCTGAAAGGTTCAGGCAGCTGACTTCGTTTTCTATCTTCTGTTTCATTTTAAAGATCATTTCTGTTAAACGTTTGCCTTGTGGCTTGAAATTCTCGATGCAAAGTTACTACAACTATTCAGTAATGATAAAAATGCAAATGTTAATTTTCCAAGCCAAGATTTCTTATTTAGACAAGCGCAAAACCTCCTAAGTTCGTTTTCTGTTCTCATAGAATATCACATCCCGTCAGTCTTGGGTCAACGTCTGGGACAACCGTTTAGCGCATTTTCTCCTAAGTTCAGCGCAAAATCTCCTAACTTCCAGCGCAAAATCTCCTAAGTTCAGCGCATTTTCTCCTGAAAAAACTTCTGAAACCCCTGTAAATACACATAATTCGACTTTCTTTAAATAAAGCTATTATAAATAATTTAATAAATAAAGCTTTATAGGCGCACGAGAGAGGCGGCTGGGCTTAAAGGGAAAAAGATGAAGGTCTATGATACGATGGATTTACCAAAGGGAAAAGAAAATCGAGGCTTTCAGACACATTTCAGCGCATTTTCTCCTAAGTTCGATGTTCTATGCAATTCTATGATAGAGTGCCAAGACTTCTTTTCCCTTTTAGCCTGATGCAACTTTTTTGCCGAAAAACCAGCTCAAAAAGCGAAAGCACCTCGTCTTGCCATCTTTTGAGCATGTGAGTAAAGTCCCCTTTTTTGTCCATTTCATCGAGCGAAAGGCACACAATTATTGACCAGGCTCCAAGCGTCGAAACTTGAAATCTGGTTCTCAGCAGTCGATGGCCACTACCCTTAGCAGTGAACTCCGCCAGCCAATTCGCCGACTACACGGCACAGAAACATCGCCAGAAGCCATCCGAGTTTGGCGATGCATGCGAGTATCTTGAATATTCCAAGTACAATGCCGTAGCCGAGCATAAAGAACAGTACAAATATCTGCATACTACTTACGTTTTGTTTATGTAAAGGTACACAAAATCCGCGAGACCACCAAGGCTTCCAGCCTCTATCTGCCGCCTCATCCATTCATTTCCCTCGATGCAGAAAGACATATTTTCAGAGATTCATAAACTTAGAAACTTTGTAATTCTATCTTTCAGCAATTCTATCTTTCAGTAAATATGAAATACATAAATTCAGCAACTCAGTTTTTATGAAATACAGAAAATAAGAGTTTCAGTAATTCGGTAAATAAGAAATTAAGAAAGACAGAGTTTAAGAAAATCTATCATTCAAAGTTTATGAAATACAGAAATTCATATTTTCAAAAAATCAGTAATTCAGATATTCAGAGAATAAGAAATACAGAAAATCAGTAATTCAGAAAGATAGTAAATCAGAAACTCTATCTTTCAGAAACGGCCGATTTTATCGTAACTTTCGACACGTAATGTTTGCCCACATCAACGAAAATCCGTACCTTTGTAGATGCGAGGCCAGCCCACCAAGGCAACACACGAGCAAGCCGCAAGGCGAGTCCTGCGGAAACAGAATAGCAAGTTGTGCTTTTGTGCGGACAAACTCCGTTCGCCACCCCAAAAGCCACCTTGCCAGCATCTGCGAAGCTGGGGCATGTCACCTCGCAACTCGGTAACATTATAATCAGGATAACAACCCTATGGAGCAAAGAACAAAACGACTATGGGTACGGCTCTCACCCGAAGAAGAAGCCCTGTTTAAACAGAAAGCAGCCCGTTACAAGACCATTTCAGCCATGATTCGCGATGCTGTCAGGCAGTTCGACGACACCGCCACCCACGGCAAAGTCAAGGCTCTGAAGGAAATGACCGCCCTCTATCGCCAGTACCAGCAGGAACTCAGCTGGCTTGGCGGCAACTTCAACCAGACCGTCAAGCGAGCCAACGAGCTGGCAATCGCTGAAGAACTCACCCCGCAGTTCTTCGAGCAGACCCTCTATCCCCAAGTTGCAGAAATTCAGAAACTCATCAACAGCATAAAGGGGGAACTACATGACATAGCCAAAGAAGTGTCAAAACTATGATTTTCATAAAATCTGAAATTCAGAGACAGAGCCGCTTTAAATTGTCTCTTTAATATTTTCTGTCTTTCTGAATTACTGTATTTCATAATTTCTATTTTTCAGTAATTCTGCAAATGATAGCAACAATTCTACCGTCAAGTACCACCTTCCATGCCGTCGATTACAACGAGCGGAAGGTCTCAGAG
>JAFTFC010000111.1 GCA_017449725.1 Prevotella sp.
AGTCGGTGGTGACAACTATCGCATCGGCCTGGGTGGCGGTTCAGTGTCCAGCGTTGATACAGGCCGCTATTCAAACGGTATTGAGCTGAACGCTATCCAGCGTGCCAACCCCGAGATGCAGAAACGTGCCTATAATCTTGTACGTGCCCTTGTCGAGGGCGACGAGAACCCCGTTGTCAGCATCCACGACCACGGTTCGGCAGGTCACCTCAACTGTCTGTCCGAACTCGTTGAGGAATGCGGAGGAGAGATAGACATGACGAAACTGCCTATCGGCGACAAGACCCTTTCGTCAAAGGAGATTATTGCCAACGAGAGTCAGGAGCGCATGGGACTGCTCATCGACGAGAAGCATATTGAATATGTAAAGAAGATAGCTGAGCGCGAGCGTGCCCCGATGTATGTTGTCGGTGAGACCACCGGCGATGCACACTTCTCGTTCCGCCAAGGCGACGGTGTGAAGCCGTTCGACCTCGACGTAGCCCAGATGTTCGGACATTCGCCGAAGACAATTATGAAGGACAACACCGTGGAGCGGAAATATGCCCCGGTAAAATATAATCTAGATAATCTAGAAAGTCTAGACAATCTAGAACTTCCAGGCTATCTGGAAAAAGTCCTCCAGCTTGAGGCAGTGGCTTGCAAGGACTGGCTGACAAACAAGGTGGACCGTTCTGTCACAGGAAAGATTGCACGCCAGCAGTGCCAGGGCGAGATTCAGTTGCCACTCAGCGACTGTGGTGTTGTGGCTCTCGACTATCGCGGCAGGAAGGGTATTGCCACCGCCCTCGGACATGCTCCGCAGGCAGGTCTTGCCTCTCCCGAGGCGGGCAGCGTGCTGTCCGTTGCCGAGGCTCTCACCAACATTGTGTGGGCTCCCCTTGCCGAAGGTATGGACTCGCTGAGCCTCAGCGCCAACTGGATGTGGCCCTGTCGTTCACAGGAGGGCGAGGATGCCCGCCTCTATGCTGCCGTAAAGGCGCTGAGCGACTTCTGCTGCGCCCTTCATATCAACGTTCCTACCGGAAAGGACTCTCTTTCACTCACCCAGCAGTATCCCAACGGCGAGAAGATTATCTCTCCTGGAACAGTCATTGTCAGTGCCGGCGGTGAGGTTAGCGATGTCCGCAAGGTGGTTAGTCCCGTTGTCAGAAACGACGAGCACTCGACGCTCTATCACATCGACTTCTCCTTCGACGAGCAGCATCTCGGCGGTTCTGCCTTTGCGCAGAGTTTAGGCAAGGTGGGCAGCGATGTGCCTACAGTCAAGAACCCCGAATACTTTGCCGATGCCTTCATGGCTGTTCAGGAGCTCATCAACCGCGGTTGGATAATGGCTGGTCACGACATTTCTGCCGGCGGTCTTATTGTGACACTTCTCGAAATGTGCTTCGCCAACACCAAGGGCGGCATGAAGATAAACCTCAACGCACTCTGTGCCGACGGCGACCTCGTTAAGACGCTGTTCGCAGAGAACCCCGGAGTAGTAATCCAGATAAGCAATGAGCACAAAGCCGAGTTCGAAGAGTTCATGGAATCCCAGGGCATCGGTTTCGCCAACATCGGTTCGCCCGTTGAGGACAGCCGCACGGTAGAAGTTTCTTGCAACTCTGCCGCCTCTGGAAACGGGGAAACCGCTTCCTACAAGTTCGACATCGACCGCCTGCGCGACGTATGGTATCACGCATCCTATCTCCTCGACACCAAACAGAGTTTCAACGGCAAGGCTCGTGAGCGCTACGAGAACTACAAGCAGCAGCCGCTGGAGATGAAGTTCCCCAATGACTTCACCGGCAGCCTCGCCCAGTATGGTCTCAATCCCCGTCGACCTGTCAGCGGCGATGACATCGCAACAAGCAGAACACCCAAGGCAGCCATTATCCGTGAGAAAGGAACCAACGGTGAGCGCGAAATGGCATACTCGCTTTATCTTGCCGGCTTCGATGTTAAGGATGTCACTATGACCGACCTTGTAAGCGGTCGCGAAACCCTCGACGAAGTCAACATGATAGTCTTCTGCGGCGGTTTCTCCAACAGCGACGTCCTCGGCTCTGCCAAGGGCTGGGCAGGTGCATTCCTCTTCAACCCCAAGGCTAAAGAAGCCCTCGACCGCTTCTATGCCCGCAAGGACACCCTATCACTGGGTATTTGTAACGGCTGCCAGCTTATGGTTGAGCTGGGTCTTACCGGTGCAAAAG
This sequence comes from Prevotella sp., assembly GCA_017449725.1. Classification (GTDB taxonomy): domain Bacteria; phylum Bacteroidota; class Bacteroidia; order Bacteroidales; family Bacteroidaceae; genus Prevotella. The sequence continues at coordinate 2,199 of JAFTFC010000111.1, forward strand.
GAGCAAAAATGCTCCACAACGACTCACACAAGTTCGAGAGTTCGTTCCTGTCGCTCGAGATTCCTCAGAACGACAGCATCATGTTCGGCAGTCTCAGCGGCAGCAAACTCGGCATCTGGGTAGCTCACGGCGAAGGCAAGTTCTCTTTGCCCGAGGGCGAGGGTGCTTACAACGTCATTGCCAAGTACAACTATCACGGCTACCCCGGCAACCCCAACGGTTCCGACTACGATGTAGCAGGTATCTGCTCTGCCGACGGTCGCCATCTGGCAATGATGCCCCACCTCGAGCGCGCCATCTTCCCGTGGCAGAACGCATGGTACCCCACCGACCGTCGCATGGACGAAGTAACACCGTGGATTGAGGCGTTCGTTAACGCCCGCAAGTGGGTGGAAAGCATTGAAGATTGAAGATTGAAGATTGAA
>JAFTFC010000112.1 GCA_017449725.1 Prevotella sp.
GACCAACTCCGGCAATACCTCTGGGACAACTACCAGTTCCTCTGTAAATATCTCAGCGAGAAAACACCACAACTCACAGTTACTAAACTCGAAGGCACCTATCTCGTGTGGTTAGACATCAGCGAAACCTGCCTCACATCCGCCGCCCTGTGCCAGAAACTACGCTCAGAATACAATCTCATACTCAACGAGGGTGAAATGTACGGAGAAACAGCAGGACGCAACTTCATTCGTATTAACATCGCCTGCACCCGTGCCACGCTGGAGGAAGGACTACTGCGACTCGCTGCGTGCGTCAACTCCCTTTAACTATACTATTTAATGATTTTTAAGTAACAATTTGTAAATATTTTCGTCAGTTATTTGTATTTTTGCAACCTAATTTGCCTAAAAACTTAAATTGAGAAAGCGTTGAAGGTCTTATGTGGTTTTGTGTGTATGTTTATGATTGCGAATAGTGCCTATTCGCAAATGGTTGACAACACCCGTAAGGTTGACACTCTTTCAGTTAAAGAGCGCTTGACACTACGTACTAATTTAATGGATTGGGCATTGCTTACTCCAAATGCCGCTTTCGAGTTCGACCTCAGAGGTGTTAACTGGAACCGATGGACAATAGGATTGGGTGTTAGAGGCAACTGGCAAACCCATCATACCTATAAGCCGGGAATAGTTTACAACCTTAACGAGGTGAGACTGGATATCCGTAACTATTGGCGCCCCAGACAAAGAACTACTTTTTATCGTGGCGCTTTTGCCAGTTATGATGACTATTCTATCAAACTTGGTACCAAGGGCTATCAGGGCGATGCTTATATGGCAGGTTTGTCGTGTGGTTTCCTTCACCCTCTATTCGTTTTTCCAAGCGGTAGGAGTGTTGACTTTGATTTCGGAATAAGCCTGGCGGCAGCATATACAAAAAATGTAACCTACATACACGATAGGGAAGATAATTGTTATCCTGTAACGGGCAGTAGTTCGTGGCACTGGGTGAAACACCCTGTCATAGCAGACATCTCCATTGGGCTGGTATATAGGCTTGGCCGCGTCCAGACAGGTCAGAAATATAAATATCGATATGATTGTGACCTGATATATCGTGCACGAAAGGACAGCATAGCGCTCGATAAGTTCACAAGAGCCTATGAAAAACGGGTTAATGATAGTATATACAGAGTGGTGCTGCACGATTTTATGCATCGGTATGACTCTATTGTCAAAGCACAGAAGAATGCTGTGGCACTTCCAAAGAAGAAAGGAGGTGGCATGTGAAGACTCTAAATAGGTTCTTGACAGCGGTTTTCGTTGTGCTGCTGACATTCGCTTCATGTTCCACAGATGCCAATCTGTGCTATGAGCAAGAGCATCCGCATAAGAGCGGAACATACTTCGACTACAATTGGTCGCATGCCAATGAGGACTCCATGGTCATTCCCGATTCTATGTTTGTCTTAGGCGAACGTATAGTTTCTTCGTGGAAAGGAGCTGTTAAGGTGGGAACAGAGGAACAGACGGGCAAGTGGCTTAGGAGTAGTACGCCTCGTACCTCCGAGCAGCTGGAGTCCCAGAACCTTCGTTGTTTTGACATGCCCGCGGGAACATACAAGTTCATAACATTCAATCTTGACACTACATGTTTTAATAAACAGACTGTACAGGAGTGTATAGATGACGAAACAGATTCGTGGAAAGTTTCAGGACTTATGCTTCAGTATAAGGGCTATAAGAAGGATTCACCGGAGATTGTCGAGGCACAGAAAGAATGGACAGACTATAATGCATATGCAGACTTTATCCTGAAGAAGAAGGAAACGGTTCTCTATGATACGATAGAAATAGTAGAACTGCCAAAGGCGCAAACTTTCGGATGTATGTTCTCACCACGTCCTTTGTTACAAAACATTGATATCTTCTTCGATATACAAAAGGAAATGTCGGAGAAACGTTTCATGGTAGACTCTGTCAAAGCTGAGATATCAGGTATTCCTGCTTCGTTTAATCTGTATAATGGTCATCTTGACATAACACGAACACATAAGATGTTGATGAAGATGGATATTGACAAAGGGCAGGGGGTTGTTTCGGATGCAGGGGATAGCATGGATAATACCTCCCTGCGCTGCCATTCTAATATAAATGTGTCAGGCGTAATCTATGGTCCTAATGAACGGGCAACAACAGGTCCCGGTATTTTGCAGGTGCTCGTGTACGTTACGAGTGAGGATGACGAAAATACGCATAGAAAGATACAAGGAAAGATAAATTTATATCATACTATAAAAGATTCGGGTCTCATCGATTACAATACCGGTGAGGACTATGCCCTGCAGGCAAAGCGCACAGGTGTGCTTGACATTAAAGCACATCTGGTGATAAACGGTGCCGAGATAAAGGGCAGTGACGATTCTGATTGGGGTATTGACCAGTGGGTTCCTTCGGGTACCATTTATGTGGATTTCTAAAGAAGTAGCAGATGAAGAAAGATTATATGATTATTGTCGCTGTGTTGGTACTTGCTTTGTTGATGCAGGCTTGCTCCAACTCATATCCCGGTCTGTATTATGACGACGGGGGCAATAATAATACAGAATATCAAGAAGAATTACCCATCAAGGTGTCGCTTGACGAACATGATCTGTTCTCAATAGCAGCGACACGCGGTACGGGCGCATTCGACCATGATGACGAGCGGCTTGGGGCATCTTATTATCGGAACAAGATGACCAACTCGCTGTTTAATATCTTTGCATTTAGGGCATCAAAAGACCAACATGGACCTCTTACGAAAGAAGTGGACTTTAGTCGCTCTCTTGCAAATGACGAAAGTCGTGAGCATTGCCTGGTTGACAGCAGGAACTATTTTATGGGTAAACCGGCTCGCCCGACAGATGATGGTACGGGAGAGCTTAATTTCATTGACGATGAGACCTACACTAAGCAGGAAGAACTATATTATTCTAATCAATATTCAGATGTAGGATATAACTTCTTCGGCTATTATCTTGACGACTTCGTTCCTACTGCGGAGAATACTCACCGTGAGACCGACCGTATATACTATGATGTCAGTATTGACGGAGCACAGGATATGTTAGTAGGGCATGCACCAGTTCTGACACCATCTGTAATAGAAGAGCGCTATACGTCTTTGGAGTTGACAGCGGCAGAGTGTAACGAGTTAGCTGGAGTAGGTGGTTATAGTACATTGGCGGCGCGTCATGACCTGCATCCGATAATCGATCTTCAACATGTTCTTACCCGACTGCGTTTCGAGGCTGTTCCTGGTGATGCAACAGCTGATCGTATACGACTTCATCAGCTGTCGGTAGTGGGAAAGAATAGTGGAAAACTGGTGGTGGCTTGCAATGACTTTACTCAGTTGGGCTTCTATCCTGGAGAAGAGACGGGAACCTTTATGCTGCGCGAGGCTTCTAAGGACGGTGTTACACCCGGACGGCTAATGAATGAAAACGAAGATGGCTACATCGTGGAGTTTGAGCCGGATATGGAGAATATTCCGGTGATGGAACGTAAGACCACACCTTTCTGTGAAAGTCTCATGCTTGTTCCCGATACAGAGTATCAGATGATTTTGGAGTATGACCACATGAGGCGTCAAGTAGATTCGGAAGGTAATGAAAGTTATGTCCTCGAGACGCGTCTTAAAGGAACTTATGATCTGAAAGCTCCTGAGGAAACCGTAAACTATGACAAAGCAACGGGTAGATATATCTTCAAGCCGGGATATGTCTACACTATCCGAATAGTGGTGTATGGAGCTCAGGAGATAGAGGTGGTGACAAATATCAATGCATGGAAATTTGCAGACCAATTAACAATAGAGACAGTAGAATGACGAGAATAAACATTAACAACAATCAATATTAACTAAAACCAATTCTATTATGAAGAAGTCATTATTATTTGCATTTGCTGCAGTTTCATTCTGCGCTTGCACATCTGACGACAGTTTAGGTAATTCTGGAGTAAATGAAGGCGATACCAATGGTGCGAAAATTGAAATTGGTGTTGCTCAGAAAGCTTCAACTTCCCGTGGAACGGGTACTGTAGGTGGTGTTGTTGACCCTACGGGCAATGCAGCCAACGACCCATACCTGTTAGATAACAAATGGTATGGTCAGACTCTAAATGTATTCATGTTTGAAAAGGAAACACTGAACTATGCCCTTGACTCTGATGGTACCCCGATCTTCGATGGTGACGATATGACAGCTCCTGAAACAGACGGAACTATAACTGCTGATGCAGGAACTATGGAAAATATAGCAGAGCGTGCGGACAAGGCAGTGAAATATTATCCGACAACAGGAACTTACGACTTCTGGGGTCTTCATGTTGACGATGCTGCCAATGTCGCAGACATATCAGCCAATGCCGATAATACCCAGCTCTTGCTCGATTTCACAATCAATGGATCGCAGGATATTATGACTGCCAAGGCAGATCCTAATGTTGACTTGCTGCAAGACCCGACCGCAACAGTAGACCCGGAGCGTCTATATTCAGCATATAGTTCTCGTAAGGGCGTAAGACCTGAGTTGTTGTTCCAGCACGAATTGGCACGCCTGACATTCTCTCTCGAGGGAGCAAATGAGGCAGTATGTGATGCCGGTGATCCGACTCTTGGTGTACAGGGACATGGTGTTCAGGTGACAGGTGTTGTTGTTCGTTCTGCTGCAACAGGTCAGATTATCGTTGCTTATACTCCCGCAGGTGAACCAGCAGACGGTGTTCGCGCCGTGTTCGGCACAGAACCGGCAGACACGGCAGACCTGTCTCTGATGCAGCGTGATGCAACGGCAGCGAATATATATAATGCTCCGTTGGTGGCTCTCGAACCAGTGTTCCCAGAGTGGGATGACGTAAACGACACTGCCGTTGAAACTGCTATTGGTGAGGCTCTGCTCGTCGCTCCTTCCGACTCTCTTGAGATTACTATCGCCATGAAGCAGAATGTCATTACCGACATGACCGATCCGCTGAATCCAGGCAGCGAGGACAAGGAGTTCGACTATAAGACAACTCTTTACTATCCAAGCTTAGCTGCCTTCCAGACAGGGACTGGGTATCCGGGTTTCGAAAAGGGGAAATCGTATAATATAAAGTTTAAGGTATATAGCTTAGAGCGCATAGACATCATTACAAACCTCACACCATGGAATTATGAGGGCGATATCTATGTAGACGAGGATGCGTAAATAATAATTTAACCAAAAACAAGAAACCATGAACAGATGGAAATATCTATTCGGACTTGTAGTCGTAGCAATGGCTTCATGTGCGGCTGACGAGGGGATGGATGACTCTGCTTCCGAGGGTCTGCTTATAGGTAATAGCGACGTGGAGATAAGACTCTCGTCGGGTTCTAACCAGGGCTCACGTGCTATTGTAGACAGTGATGTCAATGGAAATTTCGAACTTGACGGATTGAGCATATTCTGCTTGGCGGACAAACAACTGAAGAATGGTCAGAAACTCCCAATCGACTGGTCTACCCCTGCAGGAAAGTATTCTGTGTGGATAGCCGGTAAAGAAGCAAATGCAACGATAGATGACGTTACCGATCCGGCTAATCCTATTACTAATATTGACTGGGCTGACGGTTCTGTGCAATATTATCCTACAGGAACGGCACATAGCTACAGTTTCTATGGCTACTATTTGGATCAGCCGACACTGGCGTACTATAATGATAGTATTGTGGCTACTTTCAA
>JAFTFC010000015.1 GCA_017449725.1 Prevotella sp.
GTCTTCCTACTATCGCTACTAAATTTCCCATAATCTTTTTCTCTAGTATTTCTAGTATTACTAGCCCGGCTAGTTAATCTAGATTATAGCCAAAATTATTCAATTCTCTTTCAGAGCTGCGCCAGTCCTTATCCACCTTGACGAAGGTCTCAAGGAAGATGCTCTTGCCGAAGAACTTCTCCAGAGCCGTGCGTGCCTCGGTGCTTACGCGCTTCAGCGCCACACCCTGATGACCGATGATGATGCCCTTCTGCGAGTCGCGCTCCACGTAGATAACGGCGTTGATATGGATATTCCTGTCGGTCTCCTTGAACCGCTCCACGGAGACCTCCACCGAATAGGGTATCTCCTTGTCGTAATAGAGGAGTATCTTCTCGCGGATAATCTCGGAGACGAAGAAGCGCGCGGGCTTATCGGTCAACTGGTCCTTGTCGAAGAATGCCGGACTCTCGGGCAGCAGATCCTTTATTCGCTTCAGAAGCATGTCCACGCCAAACTTGTTCTTGGCGGAGATTGGCAGAATCTCGGCATTGGGCAGCAGCGAGTGCCACTTCTCAACGATTGCAGAAAGCAACTGTTCGGGGGTGCGGGGATACGGGGGTACGGGGGTACGAGATTTGTCTGCCGCAGAAGTTTTCTCGCGCCCCCGCACCTCCGCACCTCCGTATCCCCGACCAAGGTCATCAATCTTGTTGATGAGCAGGATGACGGGAATCTGCATGCGCTGCACCTTCTCGAGAAAGTCCATGTTCTTCTCGGGGTTCTCCACCACGTCGGTAACGTAGAGCAGCACGTCGGCATCCTGAAGCGCCGACTCCGAAAAGGCGAGCATCGACTCCTGTAACTTGTAGTTGGGCTTCAGCACTCCCGGAGTGTCCGAGAAGACTATCTGCATGTCGTCGGTGTTGACGATGCCCATGATACGGTGGCGAGTGGTCTGCGCCTTGAAGGTAGCAATCGAAATACGCTCACCAACCAGCTGGTTCATGAGCGTACTTTTACCTACGTTGGGATTTCCAACAATATTTACAAATCCTGCCTTATGCATTATAATTATGCATTATGAATTATGCATTACCATCGTACGCCCACTTGTAGTACAGTGCTCCGTGAACGAAGCCTGCACCGAAGGCGGTGAGTATCAGGTTGTCGCCCTTCTTCAGGCGGTCTTCATACTCCCACAGGGCGAGAGGAATGGTGGCAGCACTGGTATTACCGAAGTGCTCGATGTTGAGCATCACCTTGTCCATCGGCAACTCAAGGCGCTTTGCCACTGCCTCAATGATACGGATATTAGCCTGGTGGGGCACCACATAGCGGATATTGTCGGCAGAAAGCCCGTTGCGCTCGGCTATCAGGGCGCAGTCGTCGCTCATGCTCGTAACGGCATAGCGGAACACCGTGCGACCTTCCTGATAGAGGTAGTGCAGACGATGGTCTACAGTGAAGTGGGACGGAGGACATACCGAGCCGCCTGCCTTCAAGTGCAGGAAGGGAAGTCCCTTGCCGTCGGTGCGCAGGTAAGAGTCCATAACACCGATGTTCTCCTCCTCGGTAGCCTCTAAGAGAACTGCCGCAGCTCCGTCACCGAAGAGGGGACATGTCTGACGGTCAGTATAGTCGACTACCGACGACATCTTGTCGGCACCGATAACGATAATCTTCTTGTACCTGCCTGCCTGAATAAGTGCCGCGGCGGTGTCCAACGTGTAGAGGAAACCGCAGCAGGCTGCCCAGAAGTCGAACGCCATGGCATTCTTCAGACCCAACTTGCCAAGCACAATGCTCGCAGTACTGGGGAACTGGTAGTCGGCTGTGGAGGTCGTCACTATCAGGGCGTCGATACTATCGGGGTCTACACCGGTCTTCTGCAACAGCTGCTTGGCTGCTTTGCGAGCCATGTAGCTCGTGCCAAGACCTTCCTCGGTGAGTATGCGGCGCTCCTTGATGCCAACACGCGACATAATCCACTCGTCATTGGTCTCTACCATGCGCGACAACTCCTCGTTGTTGAGGACATAGTCGGGCACGTAGCCGCCAACTCCTGTGATTATTGCGTTAATTCTTCCCATTATTCAGCTGCTTCGTCCATAACAATGGCAATCTTGCCACGATAGTAACCACAGGTAGGACATACTGTGTGATAAACATGGTAAGCACCACAGTTGGGGCATACTGCCAGTGTGGGGGCTACGGCCTTGTCATGGGTACGACGCTTTGTGGTACGAGTGTTCGATTGTCTTCTTTTAGGATGTGCCATAATTGTATTACTTTAATGTTTTACTTTTTTACCTTGTTACTTTTTTAATTTTAAGAGTGCCTCCCAGCGCGGGTCTACGGCCTCGGCCTCCTCTTCGCTGCTTCGGACAGCGCCGCTCA
>JAFTFC010000113.1 GCA_017449725.1 Prevotella sp.
AATTCAGGCGGGCACCGTTGTGGTGTCCGCCTGAGTATTTCGTAATTGAATGAGGATTCGATTACTTAACCATCATCTTGCGACCGTTCTCGATAACGATGCCACGATAGTTGTTGCTTACGCGCTGACCAGCGAGGTTGTACTTAACGCCTGCCTTAGCCTCAGAAGCAACGTTGGTGATACCGTTAGTATTGCTCTTCTCTGCCTCGAGAGTCCAACCCTTAGTCAGTACCTTTCCACCTGCAAATGTCAGTGTGAAGGTAATGTAAGACTCAGTAATGTCGATAAGGTCGATACCGAAGTTCTTGTCACCAACCATTTCCAGCCAGTCTACAGCAGGAGCGGTCTCGCCGGGGTAGATGTCTCCGTAGCCGAGCCAACCTGTTGCATTAGGACGGAACTTGAATTCCCATACCTGTGTCTCTGCGCCACCTTCGGTCTCTGCAGCAGCAGGAATAACTGCCTTCAGAGCTGCTACGTCAGCAGAATACTGATACTTGTTTTCGCCGATAGTCTTGAACACGTTTTCGCTTGCTTCCCAACCGTTGTGGTTACCAGAAATACCGATAGACTTAATCTCTACATCGGGAATTTCTGCATAATCCTCTGTTACGTCAATCATCTCGTATTTGCCAGCGTCGTCACCCTCTGCTATGGGGTCAGCATTCCAAGAAAGCTCGAAATAACGGTCTGAGGTGATGTCTGGTACATTAGTTGTCTGCTTTGTGTCTGCAGTATCGCCGTTGTTGAAGAGGAAAGAGATAGTTGATACACCAGAGAAAGTGTACTTCCAGAAAGTATCACCGGTTGTGGGAGATGTCCAAGTCTCTGTCAACTGATATGTTCCGGGCCAATCACCTTCGGGACCTGCAAAACCATTGTCACCGCCCCACCACCAGATGAAAGGAGCAGTTTCGCACTGAACGTAAACAGTGATGTCTGCCTTAGCAGCAACTGCGAATACGCACATGAAAAGTAAAGTAAATAATTTCTTCATAATTGTTAATGTTTAGGTTTATAAAATGTAATTTCTCAAAGTTTTGTAATCGTTTACGTTTGCAAATATAGTGATTTTTTACAGATACTTGCTCTATAATTTCTTAAAAATGCGAAGAAATCTTTGCGCAAACGTTTGCACAAGTAATGACTCCACCTATATGAGGTGTACTGAATTAGGTTGACAGTTTATTATGCAATTCAGGCGGATACCGTGGTGGTACCCGCCTGAATAATATTAGATTGACTTTTCTTTACTTAGTCTTCAGTATCGTCCAGTCACCGGTGATGTCGTTCAGGTAGAGGTCATACGTTCCGGCAGGAACAGTGATGTTCTCTGAACCCTTCGGCAGAGTGTAGACTGTCGGGTTGATGGGCTGTGACTTGTCGCCGCCCCAGTCTTTAGTATCCCAGTTGTGGTTAGCACGGAACTTCAGTTCACATTTCTCTGTTACTTCAAGATCTAGGAGATACCAGTTGTGCGGAGCCTTAGCGCACTGAGTGAGGTCGAAGTCCTTATCCCAGTTAGAGCCGTTGATTGTTCCGATGACACTGATATTGGTGTACTCCGTAGCAGGCTTTTCAACAGCAGTCCACTGATACGTGTAGGTTTCGTTCTCCTCGTCCATATTGATGGTGAAGGTGTACCAACCCTCGGTGAGAGGACCGAGCCAGCCGCCACCCTGCTTGAACTTGCCACTTTCTGCACGTGTATCTCCTGTGTTGAAGCCCCAAGTCGAAGTAGTAGCGCTCTTCAACATAGCCTCACGCTCCCAAACCTTAGCATTGTAAAGAGAAGATCCATTAGTATTGTTCGGCCAGAAGGTGGTGAGGGTGTAAGTCGTATCACCAGTCTTGTAGAACATGTAGCAGCGGTTCTCCTCAGGAGCCTCAACCTTCATTTCGAATGCGGGGTTAGCATACAGGTAGTAGCAGTAGAACTGTACAACAGGCTCTACGATAATAACCTGCTCGTCCATTTCAAGAGTAATGTTGTACTTCACAGCGCCGTCGCTTGCCTCACCTATAAAGGCTGCACCGCCCTTGGCAATGTGCTCGCCTTCGCCCTTACCGAAAGCAACGCTCTTGTCGCCACCCTGGAACGCTGCGAGGTCTTCCTCTGCAACGATGTAGAACTCAGTGTCCTGGCGAACTTTAGCTTCTGTCTGGGTAGCCGCGATGGTTACAGTGAACTCAGGATCGTCATAGACATTGGTCTCGCTATGGTCGAACTTGTTCTCAATCCACTTGCCGTCAAGACCCTTTACCACTGCATAGTATGCGTTGGCGATGTAACGACCGTCCTCGTTGGCAGGAGTAAATGCAATGGTATATTCTCCGAAGAAAGTCTCTGCGGGATTGCCAATACTTGCCTTGCTGCTCTCACCTGTTGTGGTGTAGAGGTTTGTACGCATATAAAGTGTGGTAGGATTAGGATCGTGGGTGAAATCCTCGTAATAGAATTCCTGAAGCTTACTGGGCAAAAGGGCTATCTCGTTGGATTCGCCTATTTCCTCAGCATCGATGGTTAATGCGTCAGAGAAGTCTGCTGACTTTGCAACGTTTACAACAGCTAACAACTTCATGTCTTCAGGCATTGCACCTTCTTTAACACTTACGGTTCCCAGGACAATCGGAGCATCCTCCGTGAGGAGGTCTGCAAGATTGATGGTTGTAATCGCGGCAGGAGTGACATTGACGTCACTTGCCTGAAGAATGCTCTCCTGAGGAGTCGTCTTTGGATTGTACGCTGCCTCAAAGTTCTTGTCGCAGGCAGTGAAGCCCAAGGCAAGAAGAGCAATCATATATAAACTTATTTTCTTCATGTTTATCTTGTTTTTTATGGGGTGGGAGCACGAGGCTCCCACCTCGGTTATACAATCCTTAACTTGTACTCCGGGTCTTTAATTGTATATTGTACTGTAGCAGCGTTCATGTCGACAGTCATTAGTACTGTGCCGCCGGGGTAGTCTTTTAACCGC
>JAFTFC010000114.1 GCA_017449725.1 Prevotella sp.
CCACGCCAAAAGCCTTGTGGTGAGTGGCAATCTCTATGCCTATCTCTACTCCAAAAGACATCCCCTCCACTACTGGTTTTACGGACATTTCCATCAGAGTTGGCACTGCGAAATCAATGGTGTCCAATACAACATGCTCGACTGCATGGAGTTGCGGGAAGTGAGGCCTTAGTCCCACCTCCTATTTGTTATACTCTCTCGCAAACATCCTCAGCACCGCCAGCATCGCTTCATTGACCGGCATGAACGTCAGATCCTTTATCTGAATCTTCTCATCGCCCTTCTTCCAACCATACAGATAGATGTGCTGATGGTCACGATACTTACCGATTCCAACCCCTACCCCATACTTCTCATACAATCGACCAAGAATCCCGCATACTGTCAGCGGCTCCGTCACCTCCTCCCGAATCGGGTCATAAACATAATCCTCCAGCGGCACGACCTCATCAAGCACCACCTTCACTTCCGGCTGCCACTCCGCCAGCGACACAATCCCATCATACTGCTCCCGCGTAATCTCATCGCCTTCACCAAGATAGCACTCATACGGCAATGCAAAGACGCTCCCCTCATCGTGATGATTCAGATAATCGTGAAATGTATGCGGAGTCAGCCTCACGCTATCCCTCTCCTCCAGGATATCCAGCATCTTCTGCGCATCGTGCACCAGCAACGGAGCACCCGCTTCATATAGTGCCAGCGCAATCTCACAGCCCGCATCCACCCAGGCAGAATAGCTCACACCGAAGGTAATCAGCCAGCCACCAGGCGTATAATAATCCGTCGCATGCACGTTATTCCGCGACAAGCCCAACTCACCATAATGGTCGTAAGCCATCTTCTTGAACGCCTCTTGGCTGTCGAAATCTGTCTCGTCCGTAATCTCTCCATGACGTCCGTGCTGATAACGACGGTAGAACTCGATGTCCGTCATGGCTGCCGAATCATCCAGAAACGCTCTATACCCCTTGCGTTCCCTCCGACTCCGCCAGCGCAACCCGCTGAAATGCTTCTCATACGCCTCATACGCCACACGGAAGTACTTGGCATACACTCGAATACTCATCTTGGGCAGTGGCTCCCGATAGCATGAAGGCAAAGCCATATTTGACAACTCTGACCTACGAAATTCTCCGTCAACCAATTTCGGTTCCGTCATCCTGTAAACCGCCTCGTTCGCAATGCATTCCTTCAGCATCTTTATCACCCGCTTCATGTTCTTTGGCACACGTCGCTGCCAAGGCACAATCCTGTTCAAATCCTTCCTCGCAATCCGTCCCGTCCGCAGTCGCTTGGGCAGATGCTCCTCCACATAACGGTTATACCCCTCCACATCTTTGGCGATTCCCTCTACTTTCTCCTTCAAGAACACAAACAACGGCTCCAGATACCAGTCCACCGGTCCGATACTATGCCGGTCCCACCTCACATCATCGTGAATGATGCACCACCTGCTGTCATGGTCCGAAATATGCAGATAGGTATGACCTCTGTATCGACTCACCGACAGGAAATACCAATAGCTCTCCATTGGGAACTCCGACTTCCACTGCCCCAGATACTCCTTTCTGGTGCTCACATCGCCCCACTCCTTCGCCTCCTTAAAACTGACCCAGTCCGACGGTTTTCCTCGCGGCACCTCAATCCACAACCCATGCAGAAGGTCATCACCAATAGGCGCAAACACATCCAGCAACTCCCTTATCGCCATCAGCAGCCCATGACTCCTCTCATCACTCACCGCATACCGATTGTCATGTCCATGCCCCGCCAACCGCCTCATCAGCGGCTGGCACATTATCTTCGTTCTTTTTCCCATACTATAATCCTTGATTAAATTAAACCTTTCTACCCATATAGTATGCAAATTCCCGAAATGTTACATCCTCTCGATAACTTTTTTATTCCATCATGGTGGATCCTCTTTAGACGACAAAAGGCCGCAGCCTTTCAGCCACGACCTTTTCGTCTTCGTTTTGAAACCTGAAACTACGTGTACTGGTTTTTATGTCGATACCGTTCACAGAGCGCCAGCAACTCCTCGAAAAACCGAACCCGCTCCGGATTCAACGCCCCGGCATTATACAGTTTTCTATTGTGCCGTAGCCA
>JAFTFC010000115.1 GCA_017449725.1 Prevotella sp.
CAATTCGAGATTATGAGTTAATGCCAAATGGCAATTTAAATATATTAGACAATAATTGGAAAGTATTCAATCCACCACTACATAAATGGTTCCCTGCCAATTTCTTAGAAAAGAATGGACTTATTGACAATGATTTAAGGTGTTATGGCGGAAGTCCTGGACTATCCTATGAAAAGTACGGTGGTTATAATGGGTATGATGATGATACTATAGATGAAGGCTTTGATGGATTCCCCGAAGCGACATGGAACGTAGATTAACATTTAAGTTGGTCAATGACTCATTACAAATAGTCGATAAGAGAATTAATTAAGAAGATATAGATATATGGTTTAAAAAGATGTTGATGAGTAGAAAAGCATATAGAATTTGGTTTGGAGTATTTACTCTGGTTCAGTTTCTTTGGGTAGGGTTTGGGTTTCATTACAATTTGATAGAGTTGTTGATAGGTTTGGTGTTGGGCGCAATCCTTATGTCAGGGATATTTGGACTTGCTGTGCTGCTGTGGGGCATTTATGAAGAAGTGGTACAGTGGTGGTTGTATGCATTTGATAATGACAAGTGGTTGGAACTTTATGATTATGGTGTTGGAATTGAGGGCTTTAGCTATGAGTCAATTGTGATAAAGACAGTATTAGCTTTGGTATTTTTGTTATGTATTGCTGTTCATTTATGGCTATCAGCAAGGCGATGCAAGGATATTGGAGTGAGTAAGTGGCGATGCCTAATACCTCTTTATAATCCAATAGTATTACTATATAAAGCAAGAAAAGATGTATAAACTTAACGACAGAAGAATATGAAGACGACGAAGATATTGGGAGCCTTGGTGGGTGATATCATCGGCTCAGTGTAAGAGCTTCATAATTCTAAGACAACGGATCTACTCGCATAGCAGAGTTGCTCAATGGCTTTTGCTTGACCGTCGTGGTTTCCTCTTTCTGCTTCTCGCTCTTGCCCTTGAAGAGGGATTTAATAAATTTGGAGATTAGAAAAGAAAGTTTTAACTTTGCACCCAAATGCAACAGAATTATCCTTCACAACTATTGGAAAAGGCGGTGGACGAGTTCGCCAAACTGCCGGGAATAGGGCGCAAGACGGCGCTTAGGCTCGTGCTGCACCTGCTCAGACAGGACGACGAGACGGTGGATGCTCTGGCGGAGGCACTGAGCCGCATGAAGCACGAGGTGAAACACTGCAAGACATGCCATAACATAAGCGATGAGGAGACGTGCCCGATATGCGCGGACCATAGGCGCGACGCCAGTGTGGTGTGCGTGGTGGAAAACATCCAGGACGTGATGGCAATAGAGAATACCCAGCAGTTCCGCGGGCTCTATCATGTGCTGGGCGGTATAATCTCGCCGATGGACGGCATCGGACCGTCGGACCTGGAGATTGACTCGCTGGTGAAGAGAGTGGAGGAGGGAGAGATAAACGAGGTGATACTGGCACTGAGCCCCACAATGGAGGGCGACACGACGAACTTCTACATTTACAGGAAACTGGCGCACACGGACGTAAAGCTGAGCGTGATAGCACGGGGAGTGAGTGTGGGCGACGAACTGGAATATGCCGACGAAGTGACGCTGGGACGCTCGATCGTGAACAGAACACCTTTTGACGGAAAATAAGATGAATATGGAATATGTAATAACAAGTATCGTGGTGCTGGTGTCAATCTGCTGCTTCCCGCTGAGTCTTAAGGTGAGGAACCGTGGCTATAGGACGCTGCTGCTGGCGTGCGTAATGGCGGCAAATATTGCACTGTGGATGGCTTACGACAATGTATCAATGATGTATCTGGCGATAATAGCGCTTCTGTTATTGGGATATACATGGATGAAAAAGGCGAAGAGTGATGAAACTGACGGTAATAATAGTCAACTATAACGTAAAATACTACGTAGAGCAATGTCTCAGGAGTCTGGAGAGGGCACTGGAGGGCATCGAAGCCGAAGTGGTGGTGGTGGACAATCACTCCAAGGACTCATCGGTGGAATACCTGAAGGAGCGATTCCCGAAGGTTAGAATTATCGTAAGTCAGCACAATCAGGGCTTTGCATGGGCTAACAACATAGCAATTAGGAAGAGCCAGAGCGACTACGTGCTGCTGCTGAATCCCGACACCATAGTGGGAGAGGGAACCATAAAAATGTGCACGGACTTTATGGACAGCCACGAACGGGCGGGAGGCATAGGAGTGATGATGCTTAAGAGCAACGGCGAGAAGGCGCGCGAGAGCCGCCGGGGACTGCCCACGCCTATGACGTCGCTATACAAGATGACCGGACTGTGCGACCGATTCCCTGAGAGCCGCCGCTTCGGTAAGTACTACATGGGCTACTTGCCGTGGGACGAGAAGGTGCAGATAGAGGTTATCAGCGGAGCTTTCTGCATGCTCAGACGCAAAGCCATAGACGAGGTGGGGATGCTCGACGAGGATTTCTTCATGTATGGTGAGGACATAGACTTGTCGTATCGACTGCTAAAGGGAGGATGGGAGAACTGGTACTTGCCAGCCAAGATAGTTCACTATAAGGGCGAGAGTACCCAGAAATCGTCGTTCCGTTATGTCCACGTGTTCTACGAGGCAATGCTCATATTCTTCCGCAAACACTATAGCGCTGCCAGCCTCTGGCTCACTATTCCCATAAAAATGGCTATCTATGCCAAGGCGACAGTGGCTCTGGCAGGAATGCTGAGCGACAAGGTGCGCAGTATGCTGGGCTTCTTCGCCGGAAAGAAGATGGTGGCGACGGAATACCTGTTCATGGGTTCTAAGGAGATGCTGGAGGAATGCCGGCAGATGGCTGACCAGAACGGGTTGGTGGCACGATTTGTGGAGGCTTCGGCAGAGACGATGCCCCAGGGACACATGGCTGTAGATATGCCGATGGAGAAGGAGCGGTTGTATGTTGTTTACGACACCGAGGCTTACGGCTACCAGCAGATAATGGACATCTTCGCAAGCGATCCAAAACCGAACGTGGAGATGGCTACCTACGACAGACATACACGAAAAATGATAACGGCAGAAAACGTTACTGTGGCATGAAAGAGATAAGACTGAGGGCACTGGAGCCGGAAGACCTGGAACTGATGTACGAGGCTGAGAACGACAGGAGCCTCTGGAACGTGGGGACAACCAACGTGCCATACTCCCGAGAGTCGCTGCGCCAGTTTATTCTCAGTACCACCAACGACATCTATGCCGACAGACAGCTGCGACTGATAGCCGAAAACAAGGATGGTGAGGCAGTGGGAATGGTTGACCTCATCAACTTCGATCCTCAAAACCAAAAGGCAGAGGTGGGTATAGTAGTTAAGAGGGAGATGAGAAAGAGGGGCTACGCCACCGAAATGCTCCACGAACTGAAGCGATATGCCCGCGAAGTGATTCATCTGCACCAGCTCTATGCCATCGTTGCCGAGGATAACAAAGAGTCTGAAGCTCTCTTCGTAAAAGCCAGTTTTGGCGCAGAAGGCACGCTCCGTGAGTGGCTTTTCGACGGGAAAAAGTACATAAACTGCAGGGTGATGCAACTTTTTTTGTGATTTTTCGAAAAAAAGTGGGCAAAAGTTTTGGAGATACAAAAAATATTCATACCTTTGCAACCGCTAAACAGCAAGGTGCGTTAGTTCAGCCTGGTTAGAATGCCTGCCTGTCACGCAGGAGGTCACGGGTTCGAGTCCCGTACGCACCGCAGAAAAGGAAGTCTTTCGAGACTTCCTTTTTCGTTTATTATAGTTATTCTAGTCAATCTAGATAATCTGGAACACCGAGACTATCTAGATCGACCAGGCGCTATTCCGATCAATATGCGAAGAGGGGATAGTTCTTCATCGTCTCGTTCACGCGGGCGCGAACCTTGCTAATTACCTGCTCGTTCTCGGGGTCGTTGAGCACTTCCTCGATGAGTTCGGCGATGAGTACCATGAGGTCTTCCTTGGCTCCGCGAGTGGTGATGGCGGGCGTTCCGAGGCGCAGACCGCTGGTCTGGAAGGCTGAACGGCTGTCGTATGGCACCATGTTCTTGTTCACGGTGATGTCGGCAGCAACAAGGGCATTCTCGGCTACCTTACCCGTGAGGTCGGGGTATTTAGTGCGCAGATCGACAAGCATTGAGTGATTGTCGGTACCGCCACTGACAATGTGGAAGCCACGTTTTACAAGTTCTTCGGCAAGTACCTTGGCGTTCTTCTGAACCTGAGCAGCCCATTCCTTGAAGGCGGGGGTAAGTGCCTCGCCAAAGGCAACTGCCTTGGCAGCGATGACGTGCTCGAGCGGTCCGCCCTGAATGCCGGGGAAGACAGCGCTGTTAAGGAGCTGTGACATCATCTTTACGGCTCCCTTAGGTGTGGTGAGACCCCAAGGATTTTCGAAGTCTTTACCCATGAGGATGATACCGCCGCGAGGACCGCGGAGGGTCTTGTGGGTAGTAGAGGTAACGATGTGGGCATACTTCACGGGGTTGTCGAGAAGTCCGGCAGCGATGAGTCCTGCGGGGTGTGCCATGTCGATCATGAGGATAGCACCGACCTTGTCGGCTATCTCGCGCATGCGCTTATAGTCCCACTCACGGCTGTAGGCAGAACCACCGCCGATGATGAGTCTGGGCTTGTGCTCGAGTGCCAGCTTTTCCATCTGGTCGTAGTCTACACGACCAGTCTCGGGATTGAGGTCGTAGCCGATAGCCTTGTAGAGGATGCCAGAGGTGTTGACGGCAGAACCATGAGAGAGGTGACCTCCGTGTGCGAGGTTTAGTCCCATGAATGTGTCGCCGGGACGGAGGCAGGTGAGCAGAACGGCAGCATTTGCCTGGGCTCCGGAGTGGGGCTGCACGTTGGCATACTCGGCGTCGAAGAGTTTGCAGACGCGGTCGATGGCAAGCTGCTCTACTTCGTCGACTACCTGGCAGCCGCCGTAGTAGCGGTGACCGGGATAACCCTCGGCGTACTTGTTGGTGAGGTAAGAACCCATAGCTTCCATAACCTGGTCGCTTACGAAGTTCTCGCTCGCAATAAGTTCCATACCTTTCAGCTGGCGCTGATGTTCTTTCTCAATCAGACTGAAAATCGTGTTGTCTCTTTCCATTTGTTTAATACCTATTTATATGAATTTTGAATTATGCATTGCATTACACCAGTTCCACCTTGTCGATGTCCTGTCGCTTCTCGCAGTAGTGGCAGGTGAGGGTGCCCTCATGAACGTGGAACAAGGTGTCCATGGGTTCGTTGTTGGTGATGCACTTGGGGTTGTTGCAGCGCACTATGCCGCGGATTTCCTCGGGAGTGCGTACTGTCTTCTTCTCTGCCACCTCGTAATCGTGGATGATGTTGAGCACCGCATTGGGAGCCACAACAGAGAGGCGTGAGATCTCCTCGTCTGAGAAGAAGTGGTTGTCTACCTTTATAATACCCTTTTTGCCGATGCGTTCGGAGTCGTAGTTGTTACCGATAGTTACGGGGGTGGACAACTCTAAGAGTCCCAGCAGGCTTGCCACCTGGTAGGTCTTGTCGGCAGGAATATGGTCTATCACTGTGCCGTTCTCAATGGCGGCAACGAGCATCTCTTTCTTGTTCATATTATCGTTTTGTCGTTCCTAACTTGGTCAAGAGTAATTCCTAAGACATCGCAGAAGATTGCCTCGCGGGCAAAGAGTCCGTTGCCTGCCTGCTGTATGTAATAGGCATGGGGGTTGGTGTCTACGTCATAGGCTATCTCGTTGACGCGGGGTAGGGGATGCAGTATGCGCATGTTCTCCTTGGCGTTCTTCAGCATATCGTTGTTCAGCACATAGACGTTCTTTACTCGTTCGTACTCCATGAGGTCGGAGAACCGTTCCTTCTGAACTCGTGTCATATACAGTATGTCGGCGTCGGCTATAATCTTCTCGTTGAAGGCGGTGTGCTCCTGATAGCGAATGCCGTTGGCTTCGCAGTACTGCTTGTACTCCTTAGGCATCGCGAGTTCCTTGGGAGCAACGAAGTGGAAAGTGGGATTGAAATGACGCATAGCCATAAGCAGCGAATGCACCGTGCGACCGTACTTCAGGTCGCCAACCATGTAGATGTTGAGGTTCTCCAATGTTCCTTGAGTCTTGTAGATGCTGTAGAGGTCGAGCATACACTGTGAGGGGTGCTGGTGGGCTCCGTCGCCTGCATTGACGATGGGCACGGGCGATACCTCGCTGGCATAGCGGGCAGCTCCCTCGATGTAATGGCGCATGACGATGACGTCGGCGTAGTTGCTCACCATCATAATGGTGTCCTTGAGGGTCTCGCCCTTGGTGCCGCTGGTAACCTTTGGGTCGGCAAAGCCTATGACGCGGGCACCGAGACGGTTGGCTGCTGTTTCGAAACTAAGACGTGTACGGGTGGAGGGTTCAAAAAATAAAGTGGCGACAACTTTACCCTTGAGAATCTCGCGATTGGGATGGCGCTCAAACTCCTGGGTCATCTCAATCATGTAGAGAATCTGTTCGCGGGTAATGCCGTCAAAGGTAACAAAATCTCGTTTTCCCATGTTGTGGAGTTGTTAATTGCGTGCAAAGGTAATAATAAGTAGGCAAAACACAAAACAAAAAACTCATTTTTTATTTTGTATTTCAATTTTATTGTTTACCTTTGCATCCGATACGATGATAAATATGTAAGGTTCGATGAAAACTTTCGTGCATACTCTATGGGGATTGATTGCCGCCGGATGTGTCCTGACGGTTCTGGGGTTCATAGCTATATGGAACGGATGGATAGGATATATGCCCGACATAGAGGACTTGCAGAACCCTATTAGCAAATATGCCTCACAGGTGTACTCGGCTGACGGGCAGGTGCTGGGAACATGGAACCTTAACAAGGAAAACCGTATATGCGTAGACTTCGAAGACCTCGACGACAAACTCGTGAAGGCACTGGTGGCTACCGAGGACGAACGATTCTATGAGCACTCGGGAATAGACTTCATGGCGTTGGGAAGAGCTATCGTCAAGCGAGGCATCCTCAGACAGACAAGCGCCGGAGGCGGAAGTACGATAACGCAGCAGCTCGCAAAACAACTATACTCAAGCACTGCACATAATTCTTTCGAACGACTGTTCCAGAAACCGATAGAGTGGGTGATAGCCATAAAACTGGAGCGTTTCTATACGAAGGAGGAGAGAATAGCAATGTATCTCAACTACTTCGACTTCCTGCACAACGCGGTGGGAATAAAGACGGCGGCGAACACCTATTTCGGCAAGGAACCAAAGGATCTGAAACTCGAAGAGAGTGCCGTACTCGTGGGGCTTTGCAAGAATCCCTCTTACTTCAACCCTGTGAGATTCCCAGAACGTAGCCGGGAGCGTCGCAACGTGGTGCTCGCCCAGATGGCGAAATGCGGATACATAACCCAGGATGAATGCGCAGAGGCTCAGGCTAAGGACATTAAACTGTCGTTCCGACGACTGGATCATAAGAACGGACTGGCTCCATATTTCCGCGAGTTCCTGCGCCAGTATCTTATGGCTAAGAAACCTGATCGTGACGACTATTTCGAGTGGAACAAGAATCAGTATGTCATCGATTCTACGGCGTGGGAGAACGACCCGCTATACGGATGGTGCAACAAGAACACCAAAAAGAATGGTGACAACTATAATATCTATACCGACGGATTGAAGATATACACCACTGTGGACTCGCGTATGCAGCGATATGCCGAGGAGGCTGTCCATAGACACGTGGCTAAATACTTGCAACCCGAATTCTTCAAGGAGAACCGCCGCAAGCCTAACGCTCCATTCAGTAGTGCGCTGAAGCCATCTGACGTGGATGCCATTCTGAAACGAAGCATGAAGCAGAGCGACCGCTATCGTGCCATGAAGGCTGCCGGAGCAAGCGAGGCAGAGATTGACAAGGCTTTCCATACCAAGACCGAAATGACGGTGTTCAGCTATCGGGGTGACATTGATACCATAATGACACCGATGGACTCCATACGTTATTATAAAATGTACCTGCGCGCGGGATTCATCAGTATGGATACCCACTCTGGTGCCGTCAAGGCGTATGTCGGAGGCATCGACTACTCGCACTTCCAGTATGATATGGTCATGCTCGGTCGCCGACAGGTAGGATCAACCATCAAACCCTTCCTATATGCATTGTCTATGGAGAACGGTATGTCACCATGCGACCTGGCACCCAACGTGCAGCAAACCTATGGCGACTGGACTCCCCGAAACGGAAGCCGTGCGCGCTATGGTGAGATGGTGCCGCTGACATGGGGACTGGCGCAGTCGAACAACTGGATTTCGGCTTACCTCATGAGCCTGACAACACCCCAGGACTTCTTGCGCATACTCAACCGCTTCGGAATAAACACAGTGGGCATTTTCCCCTCAATGGCTCTCTGCCTCGGACCCAACGAGGTAAGCGTGGCTGAGATGGTAAGTGCATACACCTCGTTCCCGAACCGCGGCATTCATTGCGCCCCGATGTTCGTAACCAAGATTGAGGATAGCGACGGAAATGTCATTGCTCAGTTCCAGCCCCGTCTGAACGAGGTTATAAGTGAGGAGAGTTCCTACAAGATGCTCGAAATGCTGCGTGCCGTTGTTCAGAGCGGTACGGCAGGAAGACTGCGCTACAGATATAATATAGAATGTGAAATGGGAGCCAAGACCGGTACCACCAACCGAAACTCTGATGCGTGGTTCATGGGATTCACCCCGTCGCTGGCAAGCGGCTGCTGGGTAGGAGGCGAAGACCGTGATATTCACTTCGACTCCACGGCAATGGGACAGGGTGCCAACATGGCACTGCCTATCTGGGCTTACTATATGCAACAGGTTTTTGCAGACAAATCTCTGGGGTATTCGCCAAGCGAGAAGTTCGACATTCCAAGCGGCTTCAGTTCGTGCGAAAGAGTCGAAGATGAGTTCGAATCAACCGATTTGGAAGAGGTTTTTGAGTAAAAACGCTTGATTCAAATCAAGAAAGATTAAAAAAACGGATTTTTATCGATTTTTCTTGAAAAATATTTTGGTGTTTGTGAAAAAAGTTATACCTTTGCATCCGCTTTCGCGCTAAAATCGGCTTTGCCGGGTTGCGCGGAGGTTAAAAAAAGAAGCGTTGTTTGACAGACTTACATAGACAGAGAAGAAGTAGTACAAGAAGCGAGCGGCTCTGACCCCCTGAGTTAGGGGGCAGGGGTCTGAAGAAGACTCTTTGTCCGGAGCTGC
>JAFTFC010000116.1 GCA_017449725.1 Prevotella sp.
AATTCTGATTTCCCTTAACCAGCGAGCGATTGATGGCGTTGTCGAGCGAGGCTTCGAACTTCTCGCCCCATCCGTTGAAGCAGAAGTCGAGCAGGGTGCCGTCGGAGAGCGTCAGGAAGGCGTGGTCGCGTGCCCACGTGTCGTTGGTGGGGCAGCGGTGGAAGATGATGTTAGCCATCTGCCGCTCAGAGAGTTCCGCCGAGAGCAACTGCCGCACCACGTCGGTGTCGGGAGCCACGATGAGCAGCGTCTCGCGTTCGGCTATGGCACGAGCCATCTGAACGTAAGTTGCCGTAATTTCGCGGAGCATCGGAGCCCAGTCGGTACCCTCGTGGGGCCATGTCAGCTGCACCATCTCCTGTTCTTCCCACTCGGCAGGGAGTGTCACTCTCATCTCTTCTTTCACCTTATATATAATAGTTAAGGGTGCAAAGATAGTAAGAAAAATTAGAAACAGGAAATTAAACACGAAAAATTGAAGGCTAAAGCGAAATAATTCAATATTCAATATTCAATATTCAATTAAATTGCGTACCTTTGCTCCCGATTATGCATACAAGAGAAGAAAAGATAGAGGCATTCGGACGACTGATGGATGTGCTCGACCGATTGAGAAAAGAATGTCCGTGGGACAAGAAACAGACAAACGAGAGTCTCAGACCTAACACCATAGAGGAGACCTTCGAACTGTGTGATGCCCTGCTGAAGGACGACCGCGACAACATCTGCGAGGAAGTGGGTGACGTGCTGATGCACATGATTTTCTACTCTAGGATAGGAGAGGAGAAGGGCGACTTCGACATCGCCGACGTGTGCAATCGAGAGGCGGATAAACTCATCTTCCGCCACCCCCACATCTACGGCAACGTGCAGGCAGACACCACCGACGAGGTACTGAAGAACTGGGAACAGCTGAAACTCAAGGAGAACGGAGGCAAGAAAAGAGTGCTCTCGGGAGTGCCCAACTCGCTGCCGTCGCTCATCAAAGCCTACCGCATTCAGGACAAGGCGCGCAACGTGGGCTTCGACTGGCAAGAGCGACGCGACGTGTGGAAGAAAGTGCACGAGGAACTCGACGAACTTGAGGCAGAACTGGAGCGCGAGGACAAGGAACGGGCAACCCGAGAACTGGGTGACTTCCTCTTCTCGGTAATCAATGCCGCCCGCCTCTACAAGCTGAATCCAGATAACGCCCTGGAATACACAAACCAGAAGTTCATCCGCCGCTTCAACTACATCGAGGAGCACTCTATCCGCGAGGGTAAACCCCTGACAGAGATGTCGCTCGAGGAAATGGACAAATTGTGGGAAGAAGCGAAAAGGAATGAAGAGTAAATAATTAGAAGGACTGAAGATGAAACGATTATTTTTGCCTTTCTGCCTTTTGGCTGTAGCCGTCATGCTTGCATCGTGTGGAGGCAAGACGCAGCAGCGGGCATCGGACGCCGACTCGCTGAGTATTATAGAGCCCGAGCAGATTGCCGATACCACGCTCTATGGGCGCTGCGGCGAGGGAACTTCGATGAACTCCATCGAACTGATAATCGCTGAGGGTGACACCCTGCACTGCAACATTACAACCGACGAGGACCATTCGGTGGTTCGAGGCGGACTTGGGGTGGGCGACCGCTTGGCGGTGGTTACGAGGGTTGACGAGGACGGTCAACTCGAGGCTAACAAAGTAATCAATCTCACCACCCTCCTCGGCAAGTGGATTTCCATCGACCAGTCGTTCGAACTGCAAGAGGGTGGAGTAGTGGTGTCAAATATCAAGGAACCGCGCCCGCTGACCGACTGGAGCATCTGCAACGGACACTTCGTCCTGGGTGCCGACACGTTCGACATCTATGAACTGGGTGTGGACAGCCTCTATCTGGAGAACGCCAACGGCATTTATGCATATAAGAGATTGAAGAATTGAAATATGCATTATGAATTATGAATTATGAATTATGCATTATGCATTATGCATTATGCATTATGCATTATGCATTATGAATTATGAATTAATATTATAGTAGTGGAACCATTCAGAGTACATATCCTTGGTTGTGGCAGCGCCCTGCCCACACTCCATCACAACGCCTCGTCACAGGTCGTTGAGGTGCGCGGCAAGGAGTTCATGATAGACTGCGGCGAAGGCACGCAGATACAACTGCGCCGCTCACGTGTGGCGTTCAACAAGATTCAGGCAGTCTTCCTTAGTCACCTCCACGGTGACCACTGCCTGGGACTCATCGGCATGATTTCCACTTTCGGAATGCTTGGGCGCACGGCTCCCCTCCACATCTATTCCACCGCCGAGTTCGAACCCATGCTCAAGGCGCAACTCGAGATGTTCTGCTTCGGGTTGGAGTTCGATGTCATATTCCATCCCGTAGACACCCGCCGCAAAGCCGTTATCTACGAAGACCGCTCCCTGACAATTGAGAGCATCCCCCTGGAGCATCGCCTTCCCTGCTGTGGATTTCTCTTCCGCGAGAAACCCGGGCTTCCGCACATCCGTCGCGACATGATTGACTTCCTCGAAATACCTGTCAGTCAGATAAATAATATTAAGAACGGAGCCGGATGGACAACTCCTGAAGGACGTGAATACAAGCACGAAGAACTGGTGACACCTCCCGACCCCGTGAGGAGCTATGCCTACTGCAGCGACACTAAGTATCTGCCTGAGTTGTGGCGCATGATCGAGGGTGTGGATGTGCTTTACCACGAAAGCACCTATGGCGATGATAAGGAGGACGGAGCAGCGAAATACTTCCACAGCACTGCCCGTCAGGCGGCGACGGTGGCGCGCGATGCCCACGTGGGACGTCTGCTGTTGGGGCACTACAGCGCACGCTACAGTGACGAGCGCGAACTGCTGGCGCAGGCGCGCGAGGTGTTCCGCGAGAGCTACCTCTCCAACGAAGGACACGTTGTGGAAGTGAAAAAATACTGAAAAAGTTTGGCGGTTTCATAAAAAGTTCCTATCTTTGCACCAAACGTTAACGCTTATGATGAAGAAATTACTCACAATAACGCTTGCCGGAGCGCTCCTTTTCGGGGCTCCTGCCGTTGGTTTCGCAGGCACTGCCGTCGAAATCATCGAGCAAGATTTCCAGCAGGCAACCGTAACAATATCCGGTAATACGCTCCACGTAGTGGGAGCCAACGATCAGGTGTTGCACATCTATAATGTAGCCGGCGTTAGGGTTATGAGTTTCAAGGTGGAGGGAGCCGACCGCCACTACGAACTCAACCTCCCGAAAGGCTGCTACATCGTGAAGGTGGGCAAGACGGTTAAGAAGATATCCGTAAGATAACAACGGGGCGCAACTGACGTGGTACGCTCTAAATATGTACTCCTCCTTATCGCGGCGACAATCCTGTCGTGCGGTGAAGGGGAGTATAATTATGACCATAACCGAAAGCTCAGCGACTTCGCCGACTTCCGCGAAAACAGCCTGAGGCTCGACAATACAAAGGTGGCAGAGAGCATTTCCGAACTCCTTGCTGCTGATAACGGGGGTATGCAGGCAGACAAGCATACCCGCCAACTGTATAAATCCTCCGAGGGACGACTTCTGTGGGTGAGCCGCGAAGGGCTCGACTGGCGCACCGACTCATTGGAGAAGTGGCTTGCCGACGTGGAGCAGACGGGCATATCGCCTGCCGTTTACCGTCTGAGCCAGCTGACAAAAGACCTTGAGACGTTCCGCTCATTGGACTTCTCCACTGACGATATCAATAAGGTGGCGGCACGCCTTGACTACAACCTCACCCGCGCCTACATGCGCTATGTTGCAGGGCAGATGTTCGGCTTCGTAAGTCCTGAAGCCACGATGAACCGGCTCTACGAGAAAGAGCCCGACTCCACATCGACCACTAAGCGCTATTTCCGACTCTTCGACATCCCCGTAAGCCACGCTGACGACGCCTTCTTCGCGAAAGCCCTAAGAATGGCTTCGAGCGACAGCCTGCCGATATTCCTCCGCGAGGTGCAGCCCTTCGGAACGCTGTATCAGGAATTGACGAAGAAACTGCCTGGAACGACAGGAGAACAGCGTGCCAAGATACTCTGCAACATCGAACGCTGCCGCTGGCGACAGAAAGACTATCCCGAGCAGCACACTAAATATGTACAGGTGAACATCCCGTCGTTCTCGCTGCGGGCAGTCGACGGCGACAAGAAACTGAATATGAGGATAGGATGCGGAGCCGTGAAGACCAAAACCCCGCTCATCACCAGCCGTATCATACGCATGGACATGAATCCCCAGTGGATAGTACCCAAGAGCATAGCCAAAGGCATAGCCTATAACTACGGCTACATGCGCAAGGAGAATATGTTCATCCACGACAAGAAACTCGGTAAACTGCCCTGCACGGAATCTAACCTGCAGAAGATTCTCGCCGGTGAGCAGTATATCGTACAGAAGGGTGGTGCCGGCAACTCCCTCGGACGCATAATCTTCCGCTTCCCCAACAACTTCTCCGTATATATGCACGACACCAACACCCCTTGGCAACTGCAACGCGAGAATCGCGCTATCAGCCACGGGTGCGTAAGGTTGGAGCGCCCCTTCGACCTCGCCGTGTTCATACTTAAGGAGAAAGACCCAGCCAAGATTGACCGCATCCGCGAACTTACTACCAAGGACAGCGTGATGAGGACGATGGAGGTGGAACCCAGTGTTCCTGTGTATATCAACTACTACACACTCTATCCCAACGATAGCGGTGTGTTGCAGTCTTATCCCGACGTCTATGGCTACGACAAAGCCATAATGGAACGTCTCAGCGCATTTATAAGAAAAGAATAGAAGTCATGACCCACGAAGAATTTTCCGAGATAGTGCGACAGTATAGCGAGCCGCTGTACTGGAAGATTCGCCATATCGTCGTGGATCATGACGATGCCAACGACGTGCTTCAGAATACGTTTATAAATGCATGGAAAAATATTGACAACTTCCGCCAGCAGTCAAAACTCTCCACGTGGCTTTATCGTATAGCCGTAAACGAGAGTCTCGACCACTTGCGTCGCGAGAAAAAGCGTCAGGGCGACTCCGATGATATGACCCTCGCCAACCGTCTGCTTGCCGACGATTATTTCGACGGCGACGAGGCGCAGGCACTCCTCCAGGAGGCTATCGCCCAACTGCCCGAGGTACAGCGCACGGTATTCACCCTGCACTACTTCGACGAGATGAAATACTCGGAGATAAGTCAGATTCTCTCCACCACCGAAGGGGCGCTGAAAGCCTCATATCATATAGCGGTGAAAAAAATTAGTGAATATGTTTTAAACCATTCTGCAAGCGATACGTCTTTATAATAAAAGAAACAAGATGGAAGAAGAGAAATTACTGATAGACAGATTTGGTAAGGATGCCGGATTCCGCGTTCCTGAGGGCTACTTCGAGGAGTTTGCCGCACGAATGACGGCAGCACTTCCCCGCAAGAAGGAAACCCTGTGGGTACGACTGCGCCCGTTGGCTGTGGCGGCAAGCATGTTCGGCGTTATTGCAGGTGCCGGTGTGTGGATAGGCAACAACCAGAGAGCGGTTGTTCAGCAGCAGACCCTGACTGCCGATAGCGAGGACGAATACATTATTTTTGATAATGATGATATATACGCATATTTAACTGATACCCAATGAGAAACTATATTTTAGTTATACTATTACTTGCGGTTTCTTTAAGTGCTTCGGCACAAGACAAGAAGCATAAGTTCAACCCCAAGAAATTCCAGGCAGACCTTGAGGCTTATATCGTCAAGGAGGCAGAATTGTCGCAGCAGGAGTCGGCTAAGTTCCTGCCCGTATATCGTGAGATGCTCACCAAGCAGCATCAGCTTCACAAACAGCAGCGCGCATACCGCCACCTGAAAGATGCCGACGAGAAAGCCTATCGCCAGGCTGTTGAAGGAAACGATGAAGTGGATGTGAAGCTTAAGGAGATGCAGAAGCAGTATCATGCGAAATTTCTTAACATTCTCCCCGCTAAAAAAGTGTATAAGATAATACGTCTCGAGGAGCGTTTCCACCGCCAGGCACTAAGCCGCAAAATGAATGGGAAATAAGTGAAGCCGAAGGAAATTCGGCTTTTTCTTTGCATAATCCGAAAGATTTATATAATTTTGCATCCCAAAAGCAAAATCATATAAATATGTACAGAACAAATACGTGTGGAGAATTGCGTCTCCAGGATGCCGGCAAAGAGGTGACTCTCGCCGGATGGGTACAGAGAACCCGCAAGATGGGCGGTATGACATTCGTTGATGTCAGAGACCGTTATGGTATTACACAGATAGTTTTCAATGAGTCCGACGATGCGCAGTTGTGCGAGCGTGCCAACCACTTGGGACGCGAGTACTGCGTGCAGGTGAAGGGGCAGGTGAGCAAGCGCCAGAGCCCTAATCCCAAGATGCCTACTGGCGACATTGAGATTATTGCCCGCGAGTTGAACATCCTGAGCGAGAGCATCACTCCGCCGTTTACTATCGAGGACAATACCGACGGCGGCGACGAACTGCGAATGAAGTACCGCTACCTGGACCTCCGCCGTACTGCCGTGCGCAAGAATCTCGAACTGCGCCACCGCATGACAATTCTTATCCGCAACTTCCTCGACTCACGCGACTTCATCGAGGTAGAGACACCTATCCTTATCGGTTCCACTCCCGAGGGAGCACGCGACTTCGTGGTTCCTTCGCGCATGAATCCCGGACAGTTCTATGCTCTTCCCCAGAGCCCGCAGACGCTGAAACAACTGCTGATGGTAAGCGGTTTCGACCGTTACTTCCAGATAGCCAAGTGTTTCCGCGACGAAGACCTTCGTGCCGACCGTCAGCCCGAGTTCACCCAGATAGACTGCGAGATGTCGTTTGTGGATCAGGAGGACGTTATCCAGATATTCGAGGATATGGCGCGCCACCTCTTCAAGGAGATTCGCGGCGTAGACCTTCCCGCCAAGCTGCCTCAGATGACGTGGCACGAGGCTATGCGCCGCTACGGTAGTGACAAGCCCGACACTCGCTTCGGCATGGAGTTCGTAGAACTGATGGATGTCCTCAAGGGCACCGGAACATTCAGCGTCTTCGACAGCGCCGAGTATATCGGTGGTATCTGCGTTCCCGACTGTGCCGACTACACCCGCAAGCAGCTCGACCAGCTCACCGACTTCGTGAAGAGTCAGCAGGTGGGAGCCAAGGGTCTGGTATACGTTAAGTTCAACGACGACGGCACCGTGAAGTCAAGCATCGACAAGTTCTATGCTCCCGAGGTTTGGCAGCAGCTCAAGACCAAGATGGGTGCCAAGGACGGCGACCTCGTGCTGATTCTCAGTGGTGACAATGCCAACAAGACCCGCATTCAGCTCTGCGCTCTGCGTCTCGAGATGGGTGAGCGTCTTGGATTGCGTGACAAGAACCGCTTCGAGTGCCTATGGATTGTCGACTTCCCCCTCTTCGAGTGGAGCGACGAGGAGCAGCGCCTCATGGCTACTCACCATCCGTTCACTATGCCTAACCCCGACGACATTCCACTCTTGGACGAGCATCCCGAGAAAGTACGTGCCAAGGCTTACGACTTCGTATGCAACGGCGTGGAGGTTGGCGGCGGTTCGCTGCGTATCCACGACGGCAAACTTCAGGCGAAAATGTTTGACATTCTCGGCTTCACTCCCGAGCGCGCTATGGCACAGTTCGGCTTCCTCATCAATGCCTTCAAATACGGAGCACCTCCTCACGCAGGACTTGCCTTCGGTCTCGACCGCTTCGTGTCTATTCTGGCAGGTCTCGACAGCATCCGCGACTGCATAGCATTCCCCAAGAACAATAGCGGACGCGACGTTATGCTCGATGCTCCAAGTGCCATAGACGACAAGCAGTTGGACGAACTTCAGATAAAACTTGACTTACATCAAGAAAACAAGTAATTAGTTCAAAAATAGAGTTAAATGTGTATCACCCATTGTGAAAAAATCTTACCATTGCAGCGAAAATTTCAAACAATAGGTATTATTCCAATTTAAAAGACAATTAAGAATTATGGCAGAAAAGAAAGCAACAAAGGCAGCTGCAACAAAGGCTACAAAGGCAGCAGCTCCTAAGAAGGAAGTGAAGAAGGCAGCTCCTAAGGCAGCAGCTAAGAAGGCAGCTCTGGTTATCAACGCTGAAAACGCAGGTTTCAAGGCTGGTGATGTTTATCAGGCACTTGCAACAGCTGAGAAGGCTCTTACAGTAGCTGAGATCGCTAAGGCAGCAAAGATTAGCAACGAGGAGGTTATCCTGGGTGCTGGTTGGTTGCTCAAGGAGGGTAAGATTGCTGAGGCTGACGGTAAGATCGTTCTCGCTTAATCACTCCTTATTTAGAGAAACATAGGAAAAAGAGATGGTGTGTCTTTTGCGGCACACTATCTTTTTTTTTGTGCCTTTTTCTTTGTTTTTACATAATATATGTTAAATATGATACACTTTCTTTACAAAATCAAGGTTACTATAGGAAAAATCTTTAAATTTGTAACCTTAAAGAGCTAAAAACAAGTGAATTGAAAGAACAGAACTACTTACTGACAAATAATCTGACACTTCGACAGTTGGTACTTTGCGTCGTTTTCTTGCTGCTGGGCATTCAGTCAGCGAGGGGGCAACAGGGTATGATATACCCGCGCACCAACCTGCTGTTGCCGCTGATGAACATCGGCGTTGAGGTTCCCATCGGTCAGCGTTGGTCGGTAGCAGCAGACTATAATTTCCCATGGATTCCCCGCAAGTCGAATCACAAGAACTGTTTCCAGATAGACGGTTTCGCCCTCGAGGGGCGCTACTGGCTTGGCAACCGCTCCGACCTGCCTAAGGAGAAGCGCCTGCTGGGACACTCCGTAGGTCTGTTCACTATGGCGGGTCACTACGACCTGGAACGTAACTACAAGGGGCACCAGGGCGAATACATTCTTGGCGGCGTGGACTACCTCTATGCCATTCCCATTTTCAAGGGCAAGCTCCATCTGGAGTTCTCCCTCGGTGTGGGCTTCCTCTACTCCGAAGCCACCCACTACGAAGTTTTCGAGGAAGGCGGCAGAGGCTATCGCGATAAGGACTTCCGCAAGAAGATAGAGTATTTCGGACCGCTGAAGGCGGGTGTGGCACTGGTAGTGCCGTTCCGGCTGATATGTCCAGAATAATAAAAACGAAAAGACGATGAAGACAACGAGACTGACACTCATGGCATTGTTGCTGCTGGCAACCCTCTCGTGCAACCGAATGACGTTGTACGACCTGGAGCAGCGCAGCCTTAAACTTGTGCTCAGTCTTAAGCTCAGTATTGATGTGAAGATAGACCCTCAGGCAGACGTTGACATCGACATAGAGACAGAGATACGCCAGCCAGAGCACATGAGGGCATGCTTCTACGGGGTGGGGAATGGCAACATGATACACAACGAGTACGTAGGTCCTACTGGCGGCATCATCTCCACACCGGCAGGCAGTTACCGCATGCTGGTATATTCCTTCGGTACAGAGTTCACTCAGATTCGTAACGACGGCAATCTGAGCACCATCGAGGCATTCACCTCCGACATCACCTCTTCTAAGAGCAGCGCCTTGGCAGCATGCACCCGTGGTAGCAGCGACGAGCCGCAGGGACCGATAATATATGCTCCCGACCACCTGCTGGTGTCTCTCGACGATGTGGAGATTCCCGAGCGTACCAGTGGCGACCACGATATAGTGATAAGCACTACTGCATCGACTATCGTCAAGACCTATTCGTTCCGTGTGTCCAATGTTGCGGGAGCGCAGTACATCAAGAGTGTCGAGGCTTTTGTCACCAACCAGTCGCGCAGCAGTTTCTTCGGACGCGGAGAGATAAGCCAGGAGCCTGCCACCATCTGTTTCCCCGTGGGTGTTAACCGCAAGGGCGGGTATCTCTATTCCACCTTCAACACCTTCGGCAAGCTGCCGGGAGAGAGCCGCAGTTTCCTGCACATACTGCTCTACGACAGCGACGGCAACGAGTACCACATCTCCTCCGACATCACCGACCAGTTTGACAACGAGGAGCACGAGATAGAGATAGATGAACCCATCGATATTCCCACACCCTCGTCGGGAGGCGGTATTGCCCCGACGGTAGATCCGTGGGGTGAGGAGAACGAGGAGGTTCCCATAGGATGATATTTCAGAGATCATGAGATATAAAAAGAGAGAAACGATAAATTATATTATTAACTAAAACTTTTATGATTATGAAAAAATTTATGTTTTTGATCCCGGTTGCAGCACTCGCAATGACTGCCTGCACCAATGAGACCAATGAGTACGTAGGCTCCGACCAGGCTCGCGAAATCTCTTTTGCGCCGGTGGCACAGCCTAATACGAGGGCGGCAGTGGACGGGACAGCGTTTCCCGCTGATCTCAGCATGAAGGTAACTGCTTACCAGGTTGAAGCTACCGGTGGTGCTGCTGGAGTTTATTTTGATGCAACTTCGTTCACGAAAGGTGAAACGTACTGGGGTGGAGATACTAAGAAGTACTGGCCTCTTACTCCTGCCTACATCAACTTCCTGGCTATTGCCAACGCCAACGCTGACAATGCTACAGGTGTAACCTGGGGTACGAATAAGGCCGACCAGGTTACCATTGTGATGAGCGACAACTCTTCCGACCAGCGCGACCTGATGTATGCCATAGGTAACGGTGCAGTAACGCAGAGTGACAACACATTGACTTTCCCGGCAAAAGTTGACATGACGTTTAACCATGCTCAGGCATGGATTGACTTCAAGGTGAAGGCTAAGACTACAGCTGAGCAGGCTATCACAGTCAACAGCATTACACTTACCGGTGCAAAGTATAACGGAACTTACACTGTAACTCATACCAACTACAATGCAAAGACATCCCAGAGCGTTGCAGGTGCATGGAGTGCTCTTGGTGAAGCTAAGAACATTGCAGTTCCCGGTTGGTCTGCAACTGCCCTCACTACTAGTTTCGTAACTGTCGGTCAGGGTTTGATGATTGTTCCCGATGATGCTGCAACAGCCGACTTCACAAGTTTCACCATCAATTACACTGTTGATGGAAAGACTTACGATTACACTTATACGCCTGCATCAAAGAGTGTAGATCAGAAGAAGCACTACATCTATGAGATTACATTCCAGCTTCACGAGATCTTCATTAATCCTACTGTTGAAGACTGGGATGATCAGACTGCTACTGATTTAACCATACAGTAATAATTACCATCACTCCGGGACCACATTTCTCGAGTGAGAAACAAAAACAAATAAGCCTCAGGGGGTTCGACTCCCCCTGGGGCAACAAAAAAAAAGCGTTCTCTGACATTGCTGATACAGAATTAGAAAGATATACGCAAGGGGCGGTTCACGAGAAAACTCAGGAATTGGTCTTGCTGCGTACTTGGATATGGATAGACGGAACCGAGGTATAGGCTCGGCTTGGACGAGATTACGGCTCACCCGATGAGAGATTACTTTTCTCTTTGGGAGATGTTACTCCTCTCTTAGAAGTGCGAATCACTTCGTTACATGAAATTTTTTGCATCCAAAAACTTGGCGGTTAGGAATAATGTTTGTAACTTTGCATGCAAAAGAAACAAATATCTGCAGTATATGAAAGGAGACAATTCGCCTGTTTATGAAGCAGAGAAGGACATGATGGCTGCTGAGCCCTTGGAAATCATATCCATAACGGAAAGACCTCGTAATAATGCTGAGCCATACTGCATTACTCCAGGCCTGCCACAGTCTGTTGCAGAGGCGTTGGCAGGAATAGAAGAAGGGGAGAGGGAGTTTGAGAGAAACGAGACATTCTCTCACCGTGAAGTAATGCAAATGGTTTGGGGCAAGATAAACAGTTATGCAGGTAAAGTACAATAAGAAAGCCATGCTGCATATCAGCAGCACTATTGACTACTATCTTGAACATTACGGCCAGCAGGCAACAGAAAATCTTGCTCATGAGATTGACGAGAAGGTTAAAATGTTGCGTAAGTATCCCGGTATTGGTTTCCCTGAACCACTTCTCAAGAGTCATTATATTGCATACAAGGCAACAATTGTGGGAAGGTACTACAAACTTATTTACTATGTGAAGGGTAATACTCTTCGTATAGCTGCGCTTTGGGATATGCGCATGAGTCCGGAAAAACTACAAAAAAAGATTTAATCCTTTTTAGTTCTGTGTCAGCCTTGGAGAAGAAAAGAAGAATGATGACACGGAAAAGTAAGACATATATCGGAATGGTAATCATGCTGGCAGCCGGGCTGTTAGCAGGATGCAGCGGTGACGATAGCGAAATGGAGAGGGCTGGGGCAGACGAGATACGGTTCTTGGTGGACGAACACCACAACTCGCGCGCCACAGTCATCACCAGCAACACCGACCTGCAGGGGCAGGACATCCGCATAGATGCATACTTCAACGGCACCACCACAGCATACCTTAGCAATCGCCTGCTGCATTACAACAGTACAGCGTGGCAGTTTGACGACGGCGCCGGCAATGCCCTCCACTACTACTGGCCCATAGAGGGGTCGGTATATACAGACGTTCCCCTCACCGTGTCGTCGCTCGACTTCGTGGGGCGCACACCAATCGCGACGCCGCCTTACATTAGCAATTACGACTACAGCGTATCAGATGGCGTATCCTTCGATGCCGACCTGAGCACCTATATGACCAACGGGGCGCAGGACGGTCTGACGGAGTTGATGTACGCCATCAGCACCAACCAGACAAAATCAACAAATTCAGGAACGGTGAACATGACCTTCCAGCATCCCTTCGCCTGCGTCTACTTCCAACTGGCGGCAGGCAACGACCCAAACGTGGTGATTAAGAGCATCACCATAAGCGGGCTGAAGACGGGCGGCAGTTACACCAGTAGCAGCGGATGGACCGACCTTACTGGTGACGGTAACCTTGTAATAACAGGAAACCCCGCCACGGGCACTGAGGCATATCTCGTGATACCAAACAACAACGGGTCGAAGACTGTCACTGTCACCGCCTCGTGGACCGACTGGGGCGCACAACTCGACCACGATCTTTCTACAACAATAACTGCCGACTGGTCGGCAGGCAACAGCTACGTGTACTCATTCACCGTCAGGGATAAAGACCTGATAGTGAATACAGAGAAATTTACAGAACAATGGTAAGACGATATAGATACAATATAGTTATGATGTTAGTGCTTTTGCTCCTTGCAGTAGGGGTGAAGGCAGAAACTGTTACTGTTACTTATCATATCATCACCCTTCCATACGATAACCCCGAGACAACCCCTGCCGTGGAGACCTATCGCGTGGAGAGTGTGCGCTGCACCGCAACGGGCGACGGAACGGTGACAATCGGACTTCCCGCTGCCTTCAAGAGTCCGCTGGCTACGAACTATAAGTACTGGAGTGCAGCACAGATGGCGACAAAAAGCAGCGTAAAGATACACTCACCAAACAACTGTACCTATACCGACTATAGCGCGAATAACTTCTCTGCGACTCCCGCCTATACCGAAGGAAGCTCTACCGTATCGGCAAATACCGACGTCTACGTAACCTACGATTACGATACCGACGCAGCCGCTTCGCTTGACATCCTTCTCGACGGCTCCAAGGAATACAACATCAGTCTTGGCAACCGCATTCTGGCTTACAACTTCAACCGAAACGACCGTCCTGCGGCATTAGAGGCAGCGAGTGTTTCGGCAGACTATTTAGTGAGCAGCGAGTCGAACGGCGGCTACTACTACCTGTGGTCATTTACTGGCAGCGACCCCTACAATATCGTTATTGCCAGCAACTATAGCGGCACCGATTCGAACAAACACGACAGCCAGCTGTTCTCGCGTTTCGGATATAGCATGTGGCTCACCAAACCGTCGAAGAAACTCTCCAACGGCGACATGCAGACGGGTCTCTATACTTCCTGGGTGCTCGTAGAGCGCAACGGCGGCTATGCCTTTATGGCGGCAAACATGGCGGAGTCGAGCTCTAAGGCGCCGAACAACAGCGGACAGTACCAGTACTTTCAGGCAAACGGCGGAACCAACCCCCAGGCACTGTATACTGCCGAATCGTCGGTAGACGTGGCAGTATTCTACGAGGTGAAGACCTACACCTACAAGGTTAAGACGCCGCTGTCGAATACTGTCCTCACTGCCACAATAAAGTGGAGCTCACACGACGGCACAGTTTCGGTATTGAGCCATATTCCCGATGCCCTGCGACGTAAGTACGCCACCATAACGGGAGCCTATAAGGAAGATTCGTTCACCAACCCGATAACGACATTTGCAGACGCCGACGCCAACGGCGGTGTCATCTGGCTTAGCTATAGCAGCGACATGCCGTTCGAGGCTCTCTCCGCAGGCGGTAGCTACGAGGATGCCCGTTGGTACACCATGCGTATGAACAACGAGAACCAGTATGTGGTGAACTACGACGCTGAGAACAATAAGTTCAATACTGGTCTCGGCTCTAACAGCAACCTGCACCAGGGTGAGAACTCGGCAGAGGCGCAGGTGGCATTCATCGGTGACCCCTATGAGCTGAAGATTATCAGCCGCAAGGCGAGTGAGGACAATTCAGCCAACCGCTACATCGGCTGTGCCTCAGCAGCTGCAGACGGCACCAACCTCAGCATACAGACCGGTTCGTCGGACATCAGCTCGTGGGAGATAGCCTACGATGCCGTCAGCGGTTCCATGATGCTCCGCCAGTTGGGAACCTACGCCAGTCCGATGTACATAGGCTGGAACTACGGAGCCTCCGGTAACCCCGTCTATTACAATACAACCGGCAGCCGCATCAAGGTGGTGGAGCTGGGAATGAAAAATTATGTGTATCATATTATAAACGGAACAGGAAATGTTGCCGTGAAGATGACTGAGGCTCAGGACGTGGGGCAGCCCCTGCGACTAAGCAGTATTCCTTCGCTTATCCGCAGTCCGTTCCTGTCACTTCTTAACAGTTCATACATCAGCTATTACTGGAGCAAGGCGGATGCCGCCGCGGGAACAAATGCCAAGACCCACGCCTCATACGATCCCGATACAGAGTCGTACGACGTTTATGTTAAATACGACAGTGATGCTATGGCTACCTCACTGTCCGCTTCACGTGTACACTTCCATACCGACCAGTATTTTAACGTACGCCTTAACGGTCAGTACATTTATTATAATAGCGGGAACATCAATTCTCAGGAGACAATTACCGACGATCAGGCTGCACTACCTGCATACCAATGGCGACTGGAGGGGAAGGACCCCTATAATATGAAGGTGTACAACACGGGTGCGGAAGCCTATGTCAAGGCCTCGTTCTCTAACGGAGGGGCTCTTGCGTTCGACGTTATAGGAAACGCAGCCAGCTTTGTGGCCCTTAGCGGAACGATAGAAAATACCTTCGAGGTAATGGCTGCGACGGGTGATGACGTAGATGTTGCCGATAATTACTACCACATCGGACGTAGTGCCGACAACACGGTGGAGATGTATGACAAAGCTACCTATCCCCACGGTTATACGCAGATACGTTTCGTGCTGACTCTTACTGATGCCAAGGCTTATATTTACCACCTGGTGGATAATAACGGAACCGACCTGCTTCAAGCACGAAGCCGTTTTGAATCGCTCTACTTCCCAATAGAATACCGAAGCCCGTTGGTGAGTACGTATCATTATTACGCTACTCTTGCAAATGCGCGGAATGGTTCGTCGGAGATAGATGATTTGAATGATGCTTCTGACCAGGATAGTGACGGACTTAAGGACGTCTACGTCACCTACGACGTAAACAGCCGGGTGAACCTGCAGCGTGGAGTGCTCTATCTGCTGAAGTATCAGTCGGGAGAGAACTTCCGGCAGGAGGACGGTGGTGACGGACTGCTGCCAGAGGGAGATATGGCGGCAAATACCTATCGCTATAAGGCAGTATATCCCTATTGTAACGGTGACTGTAACTTCTTTGTCTATGGCGAGGAGCAGTACGACATTCAGCAGTTGGGAGCTGCCTCTACCCGTACCCGCTGGGCATGGTTCGTGGAGAGTACCAACAACGACCCGTACCACGTGAAGATATGTTCGCGGCAGACCGAAACTTTCAACAGCACGGAGAACCGGGGATACTTCCGCACGTACGTAGAGACCTTCGGCGATACCAAGCACGTGGTGACAACGCTGGCATGGCCCGGAATCACAGGTGTGCAGGGAACGGAATATATGGTGCTCGGTTCTGTCGGACAGTACCAGCTGGTTACGACAGAGCCCCTTCCTATCGACCTGAATGACGACGGCGACTATGATGACACCGGAGAGAGCAACGAGCGGCAGGTAGTTCGTTCGTTCGAGCAGTACTGGAAGACCTTCGACACCATTCGTAAGAAGATATTCGGTGACAACGTGTCGAACAACGATATCTACGTAACCGACCCCACAACAGTTCCCGCCACACCGTTGTTCGACGTTACGACAGCCGCCGGACTTAGCAGCAACCGCACTTACCTGACGACGGCAGAGCCTACCGGAAAAGGATGGCACAACTACAGCCAATGGGCATACGCAAAGCGCTGGAACGGATTTAATATCTCGGGAGCCAAGAGCAAGGGCTGGGAAGAAATAGAGCACTGGTACCAGACGGTGAATATGGGCGAGGGTTACTTCGACTTCGTGGAAACAAACATTGACCCCGTGCTTATCCTGCTCGACCAGCATGGATGGGAGATAATGCGCAAACCGCTTCCGATAAGCGACGATGACCCCGACAAGACTTCAAAACTTGAAGCCATTGCTACCTATGACAGCCCAATGGTGAAGGAGTACTACTTCTGGACCAAGGGTTCTAAACGCTCTGGTTTCCACCAGTACTATAGTCTTGGTCAGCAAATTGCCGTCGATGGAGAGACGTATGTTGCTTCGTCGCTTGCATCGCTGCCTCCATTCAGCGCCACCAATGTGTATGACGCCAAGGGAAACCTCTTGGATCAGTACGTGACCTACGTGGCAAAGGACGAGTATGCACAGAGCTATACCTACGACGAAGAGTCGGAAACGTGGGTGGGGACGAAGTTCCTCATCCAGCAGGGCGACAAGTACTTCTCGGCATCCGATGCATCGACAGTTGCAAGTACCAGTGTACCATCGGGAGGAATGTCCAAGGCTATCATCGATGCCGGCGGAACGTTCGCCGATAACCTCCTTTGGTATGTTAAGCCCAATGCCGACATAGATACAGAGATGGGTTACGGCGGATGGCCCCACGACTGGGATAACGTCTATACTGGCAAAACCGACCTTTCGGGCTTCAACAGCAACGGCTTCGACCCGTATAACATCCAGATATCCAATGCAGAACACTCAACGAGCTTCCTCGTTACCGATGCCACTACGGGAGGCCTTGACGGTGACGGAGGTATGGTGGGTGATGCCTCAACTGTCTCTCTCGGCAGCAAGGCTTCGGCATCGGGCAGCTGGCACGACAGCCGTGCGCTCCAGATGACCAACGCCACCTTCATGGCAGTGCAGGACGACGAGGGTAACATGCAACTGATGCCCCGCTTCGACCACTCTAAGCGAGTACGTAACTTCGCCTCGCTGGTAACGCCGGTGGCAGAGGCTGGCGATGCTACCAAACTCACCGAGACCCACACCCTGCTGTTCCGACCTGTGGTTTATAACTATCATATCATGGATAACACCAAGACCGAAGCATTGAGCTATCGTTCGGGTGGTGACTTGGTTCCACAGACTCCGGCGCATTTCAAGAGTCCGTTTGCTAAAGACTTCACATACTACAAGGAGGCAGAATGTACCAACGAGATACCAGGGTCGTTTGCCTCGGCAGGAAAGACGGAGTCTACCAACGATATATATGTAAGGTACGCGTATGACAAAGAGGCGGATGCAATGGGAGTACTACAGGGCAAGTGGCTGACGATGATTGTCAACGGCTATGATGTATATTATGGTACTACGATGGATGCTGTTTTTGTTTATTACGATACTTCCTCGAGCAAGCCAGCAGAAATAAATGCTTCGGCAAAAACGTGGCAGTGGAAGTTCCTTGAAACTCCGCAGACTGAGCCCGACCCCTATGCCGTTTAC
The DNA here is from genome assembly GCA_017449725.1 of Prevotella sp. Lineage (GTDB taxonomy): Bacteria > Bacteroidota > Bacteroidia > Bacteroidales > Bacteroidaceae > Prevotella. The sequence continues at coordinate 18,123 of JAFTFC010000116.1, forward strand.
TTGTTCAGCCGAAACGCCAAAGATACGAAACTGTATAGCGCTCGTCGCTTCTCTATACTGAACCATCCTAACGGCGGCTATGCCTTTGCTGCTAAGAATGAAAACTACACTACCTACAGGTTCTTGAAAGGTAAGACTGGTGACAAATACTATGCTACGTTTGATGGCGAATCGGGCTTTAACAGCACTTCTGCGACAATTACGGACCAGTCGAAGATAATACTTACCGACGAAGTCGTGCACACCTATAATTATAAGGTATATACCAACGGCGAGAACGGCGAGAACGCTGTGACGTATGGTGTGCTTGCCATCAGTGCCACTCAGGACCAGGCGGTGGCAGAGAGTAACGAGTTCGTACCGGTATTGCCCGACGCCGCCCAGACACCGCTGCTCAACCTCGACAAGTACCTCTACTACGAGGCTGAGGCTGACATGGGTAACAGCGCAAAGGAACTCAAGAACCTCTACGGACTCTACGACGACGAGGTGTTCGTGCGCTACGGAGAATACGACCCGCAGGAGTCTACTTATATGGCACCCAACGAAAAGGCGTTGGACGGTGGTCATGTGGCTCGTGGAACAGGTTCTAACGATACGCCGCTGTCGCTCTCGGGAAATCTGTTGTACAACATCGTTTGGTATAACGATAATATGATGAAGAGCAACGGTTCGGCGATTGACTACACCGCTAACCAGGAGGATTTGAAGGCAGAAGCAGAATATGAATGGAAACTTACCGGTGACGACCCGTATGCCATCAAGATTACCAACATGTCGGATAAGAACGTCTATACCAGTGATGATGCAACTTGTTCGCTGTCAGACAACGCCACCACCTTCATGCTCTTGAACCGCGACGGCTACGAGTACGGAGTGCTGGCTAAGACGGGTGATGCCGCGAAGATGCTGTCGGGTTACGGAAACAGTATCGTTGACGATAGCGACCCCACCAAGTTCATCATCTTCGCCCTGTCTACCTACAAAGTATTCTACCACCTTGTAATCGCTAAGACATGTAATAATCCCGAAAGCCCGGGGGCAGGGGAGTATGTGGATATTCCTTACTATGATACGGAACTGGCAACGCCAGTGCTCACGACAAAGAGAATCTTCGGGTCTTCACAGCGAAACCTGACGGCAGTAAATGCTGGCGAAGGCACGCATTATGCGGGTGAGAAATACCAGCTCGGCGAAACCATTAACGGACAGACCTATTCCTTCGATGCCGGACACGTCAGTCTTGGAGATAATCTCATCGTTCCTTCGGTATTCTACCGTCCCAACGTCGTTTACTCTTTCTTCGTCGAGGGCGTGTATAACAATGAGGACTGCACAGACGAGCATGCCAACAGCGAAATGAATACTCTGTACAAGGGACGCGAACTGACGCAGATGGGTGACAATACAGGACTGTTAGGAAAGACGGTGCGCATCAATATCGTCTACAGCTTCGACGGCAACCTCTCTACCAATGCCGGTTCGGGATTCGTAACCACACCTGACGGAACACAGTGGTACACCTTCGACACCAACGACCCAACGCCGTATCTGGCGCGCTACGCATACTCAGACACCCGCCTGACAGCCAAGGAGGGTAGGGCAACCCACTATACGAACGACTACCTGTGGTCGCCGTTGGGAGACCCCTACGGATTCAAGATGTACAACCGTTATGTGTATAAGAACGGTAATGAGACTGCCCACGTTATGACAACAGAGTCGGCACCTGCCGCTGACGATGCCGTGGTGATGCTGGCAGACGCTTCCGACAACTCCATATACGACCTCCTGGAGAGCGTCACACCAGGTTACTTCAAGGTGCATCCCATGTTGGGAGCCGACAACCTGTACCTCGACAACAACGAGGGTGTGCTGACGCTGAAGGCTAACTCTACGACGGAATGGACCTACGGACTTAGTGAGTCGCTGTTGAATCCATATTATGTCGCTGCGGGGTATGTCGGAGGACTGACAGAAGCAGGCAAGGCTGCCTACGAGGCGGTGGATGCCTCTTCCAAGAGTGCTGCCCTCAAACTGATGGACAAGCAGGCGATTGTCTACAACGACGACAACATCGTTGGTTACACGGCAGGCTATTACCGTCTGCACTCCCAACCCGGCGCTTCAGGTATCAGCACGGTGCGCTATGCCAGCGGATATACCCACGACATAGAGAAGACGGCAGGAGCAGGAGGTACGGCAATACCGATGCACTTCTACGAAACCGAAGGAGCGTCGACCATTTTCGAGAACCTCAGTAGCGGCGGCACGCTAAACAAGGGATTCACCGAGACGGCGGCAACACGAGGTGAGCTGCCGATATCTGCCGTGGAGTACGATCCCGCCAGCATCTTCTACTTCACGGGCGAGTCACCCACCATTAACATCCAGACCCAGGGACTGAAGGTTAACGGTGCTGCGATGCATGCAAGTACGTCAACGAACTTCAAGATTGAGGACATCGGAGGTGCCTGCGTCGTTATCCATGATGCCAGCGCTACTCCCGGTTCGCGCCTCTACCTTAACTACGACCAGAGCGATGCCGACCATATCTACGACCTGCATTTCTCTACCGGCGAACTGTCCGACCACTCCAAGTGGTGCATGCAGCCCGCCAACAAACTGGGATTGAATATCACAACCCACAGCGGTGGCGATGCCGATACCTACGGTACTTCGTATAACTATGCTTCGACATATCTGCCATTCGATATCTTGCTGCCCGACGACGAGCAGAAAGCGGGTGAGGAGCATGAAAGAATATACCAGGCATTCGTCTTGGAAACTGTGAACTCGCCTTGGGATCCTCAGAACGACGACCTGCACCCGAAGGTTATTGGCAAGTATAACATTGCGGCAAATAACTGTCCGGAGGAATACCGTGGCAGCAATAAGTTCGTGCCGGCGGGAACGCCGGTCCTCCTTGCCATGTGGGACCAGACGGGATATGTCAGAGTGACGCTGCCCACCTCGGCACCATCCACCTCGGCAGCTCTGGTGACAGGCTTCCAGGCAGAAGGCGACGCAACCACGCGCAACAATATCCTCTCGGGACAATATCTGGAGCAGAAACTGTCGCTGTCGGCTTCGGAGCGTATCTATACCTTCGGACTGCCGTTCACAGGAGCCCTCAGCCTTGACAAGTCAACGGGTGAGATTACGGCAACACTGCCGCTCCAGGATAACTCAGGACTCGGATTCTACCTCAACGCCAATCCCGATAAGGAGTTGGGAGGTTCAAGAGGTAACTGGACACGTAACAACTGGTATGTTTATAATAATAAGGTGTACTATCGCTCCTCGGGTGAAGACGCATCGGCAAAGCAGAATACAAACGGAATAGAGTTTGTGCCGGTAGTCTTCGATGACGGTATGAACCCGGGTGAGGAACAGGAGGACAACATGACTGGGCGCGAGACGGCAGGCGACAACCGCATCTACGACCTCTCGGGACGCTGTGTGGCTACCGAGGCTGAAGTTCTCGACGGCACGTGGCGACAGCGCATTGCCGCAGGTGTGTACATCCTCAATGGCAGAAAATTCGTAAAGAAATAAAAATAACAATAAACCATGAAACAATCAGAAAACGGAAGTCGTGCGTACCTCATATCCATAGTGATGGTTGCCGTTCTGGGCGGCTTGCTCTTCGGTTACGACACGGCGGTTATTTCTGGAGCCGAGAAAGGACTCCAGGCATTCTTTATTTCAGACAACTCATTCGTATACACCGACTATCTCCACGGCTTCACTTCGTCGTCGGCGCTGATAGGCTGTATCATCGGTTCGGCGCTGTCGGGACTGTTGGCTACCCGCTTAGGACGTAAGCGTGCGCTGTTCATCGCCGGTGTGCTGTTCTTCGTGTCGGCACTGGGTTCCATGCGTCCCGAGTTCCTCTTCTTCGAGTACGGCAAGGCGAGTATGCAGCTCCTCGTGGTGTTCAATGTCTACCGTGTTATCGGCGGTGTCGGAGTAGGTCTGGCGTCAGCCATCTGTCCGATGTACATCGGCGAGGAAGCCCCGACGAACATCCGCGGCATGCTGGTATCGTGGAACCAGTTTGCGATAATCTTCGGACAGTTAGTCGTTTACTTCGTCAACTTCATGATTCTCGGTGAGCACACCAACCCCATCATCGAGTCGATAGGGCAGGGCGTTGAAGGAATCGTAAATCCCGGCAGCGACCCGTGGACGATCTCTACCGGATGGCGCTATATGTTTGGTTCTGAGGCAATTCCCGCAGGTCTCTTCGCCCTGCTCATCTGTTTCGTGCCCGAGTCGCCGCGCTATCTCGTGATGGACGGTAAGGAAGAGAAAGCCCTCGGAATCCTTGCCCGCATCAACGGACGCAAGAAGGCTGAGGAGATACTGCCGACTATACGCGAGACGATAACGGTGAAGACCGAGCGTCTGATGACCTACGGATGGATGTGCATCTTCGTGGGTATCATGCTCTCTGTGTTCCAGCAGGCGGTGGGCATCAATGCCGTGCTCTACTATGCTCCGCGCATCTTCAACGACATGGGAATGACCAACCCCATGGTGAACACCGTGGTTATGGGAGTGGTGAACATCCTCTTCACCCTTGTGGCAGTGTTCACCGTGGAGCGTCTGGGGCGCAAACCCTTGCTCATCTGGGGTTCACTCGGAATGGCGGTAGGAGCCTTGGGCGTTGCCGTTACTTTCGGACATGCCGGACTCGAGACCGTCACGATGCTCTCCATCATGGTTTATTCCGCCTCGTTCATGTTCTCGTGGGGACCTATCTGCTGGGTTCTTATCGCCGAGATTTTCCCCAACACCATACGCGGTGCTGCCGTTGCCGTTGCCGTAGCGTTCCAGTGGATATTCAACTTCATCGTCAGTTCCACCTTCGTGCCGATGTTCAATATGCACCTCACTCCCGGCGATGACTTCGGTCACTGGTTCACCTACGGTCTCTACGGAGTAATCTGTCTCCTCGCCGCCCTGTTCGTATGGCGCTTAGTGCCCGAGACAAAGGGAAAGACCCTTGAGGACATGACCCAGCTGTGGAAGAACAGGAAGTAAACTTCGTGGGTGCGTTTTTTCTCGGGGGTACGTTTTTCGGGGGTACGTTTTTCGGGGGTACGGAGGTACGGGGGTACGGGGGTGCGAGGTATGTACTGAGCGCCTGTAAGAAAAGAAAATAAATGGGTTTAAAACTATTCTCGTACCCCCGTACCTCCGTACCTACGAAAAATGGCGGGTTGCCCCGCCATTCTCTCTACATGCAGCTCGTCACTCCGAGCGTCGTTCCCAATGCAGTCAGAATACTAACCAGTATCTGCACCACCAGCTTCCAAGTCTCTTTCTTCATAGTTTTTTTACCCTTTTACTTTTTTACCTTTTTACGGAGTCACCGGCTCCACAGCGTCATCAATGGTGTAGGTCTTCGCCTGCGTCAGCTTCGCCATCGACATCACCTCGCGCAGCTTGCCCACGGGCAGGAAGTTCATGTGGATGTCGCTGATGTTCTTCGTGACGCTGAACTTAGCCACGCTTTCCGCTCCGGTAGAGCGCACTCCCAGTCGGAAGATGCCGAAGTCGTCCAGCTTCAGGCTGTATCCCGACAGCACAAGCTCCTGCATCTGCTTCACCAGCGCCTGGATCACCTGCACCACCGTTGCCTTCTCCACCTTCGAGTCAGCCTCGATGTGCTCTGCCAGACCGTCCAGGTTGATGGTTCCCAGCGAGCGAACGCGCGCGAAATACAGGTTAGCCACCTTCTCCCTTGAGCTCTTGTTCTGATAAATAACATACTGTACTGCTCCGCCGCCAGCTGCGGCACT
>JAFTFC010000117.1 GCA_017449725.1 Prevotella sp.
AGAAGGGGAAATTCCCTATAATTGAAAATTGAATATTGCAGATTGACCATTGACCTTTATTAAGAATATGAAAGGAATTAAGCATATAATAACGGCGGCGACGCTCCTAATGGGCTCGGTTTCGGCTTCTGCCCAATACGAGGGCAAGGAGAAACTTCTTGAGGGCTTGGAGTACAAGGCTGAGGTGCAGTCGACGTTTTCGGATTCGAAAACACCATTGTGGCTCAATGCCAACAAGTACGGACTTAGCAGTCTTGAGAAGAACAACGGGTATGTGCGTGCTGCTCTTGAGCGCCCCATCGGTGTAGACACACTCCGTAAGTGGGGCGTAGGTTACGGTTTGGACGTGGCAGTGCCTTGGCAGTTTACTAGTAAGTTCGTTGTACAGCAGGCATACGTTGAAGGTCGCTGGCTCCACGGAACGCTGACAATAGGTAGTAAGGAATACCCCGTGGAACTTAAGAACCAGAGTCTTTCGAGTGGTGCACAGACGCTGGGTATCAATGCGCGTCCCGTGCCTCAGGTAAGACTGGCACTTGCTGACTACTGGACACTGCCTGTCTTCAACGGTTGGGTGAAGATGAAAGGACACATCGCCTACGGACTAATGACCGACCAGAACTGGCAGCACGACTTCACCCAGCGGAAGTCTAAATATGCTGACAACGTGAAATACCACAGCAAGGCGGGCTATCTGATGATAGGGAAGCCCGAGGCATTTTATCCATTGTCGCTCGAACTGGGACTGGAGATGGCGGCAACCTTTGCCGGTTCTGCCCATCGGTTTGTCAACGGTGAGGAAATCCGTCTGCGTGGCGAGGGTGGTATCAAAGGACTCTGGCACGCCTTCATCCCGAGTGGTGCTGAGACGGGTGAAGCCGTCTACCATAACGTGGCAGGCAATCAGTTGGGTTCGTGGCTCGTACGTGTTAACTGGGACACCGACCTGTGGCGTATGAGCATCTATGCCGACAAGTATTTTGAGGATCACTCGTCAATGTTTCAGCTCGACTATGACGGCTATGGAGAAGGAGCCGAGTGGGATGAGCGCAAGGATAGCAAGTACCTGCTCTATGGTTTCCATGACTGGATGTTAGGGTGGGAGTGGAAACGCAACTACCGCCGCTGGCTTGATAACGTAGTGTTTGAATACCTCTACACCAAGTACCAGAGCGGACCTATCTACCACGATCATAACCCCGGAATGAAAGATCATATCGGTGGCGACGACAACTTCTACAACCACTATATTTATACTGGTTGGCAGCACTGGGGACAGGTAATCGGTAATCCGCTATACATCTCACCTATATATAATAGTGAGACTGGAGAGATAATGACAAAGAACAACCGCTTCATGGCGTTCCACCTGGGTGTTGGCGGTCATCCCTCAGAGCAGTTGGGTTATCGGGTGCTCGCCTCATGGCAGGACGGACTTGGAACCTACGAAGACCCGTATACCCGCAAGAAGCACAATGTGAGCATTCTGGCTGAGGCGCAGTACGACTTTGCCTCGAAAGCCCTTCGCGGATGGAGCATTCGCGGTGCCTTCGGAATGGATAACGGACATATCCGCGGCTACAACACAGGCTTCCAGCTGACAATAACCAAGAAGGGACTGATTAAGTGAAGAGTTAAAAAATAAAAGTTAATAGTTAACAATGAAGAAGATATTATTCTCGATATTTGCGGCAGGCGTTTTATCGTTGACGTCATGCACCCTTGAAACCTCCAACAACTGGCGACTCGACGGCTACTGGCACCTCGAGAGGGTGGACACCATCTCTACCGGCGGCTTCCTCGACCTTTCTGAGAAGCGCCTTTTCTGGGCGGTGCAGGTGAACCTCCTTCAGGTTATAGACCGCGACTACAAAAATGGCAGTTACATCTTCCACTTCGACTACACTAAGAAGGAGACCTCGCTGAACCTCTACGACCCGCGAATCTACGACAAGGTGCAGGGCGACCCGAAGATTGAGGACGTAGAACTGCTTAAGCCCTACGGCATTAACAGCCTTGAAGAGAATTTCGAGATTGTCAATTTAACTGGAAGTGGATTGGTGCTTGTCTCGGGCGACTTACAGCTGAGTTTCAAACAATTCTAAAATTTCTTTCCGAAAACGATGCTGAGGAAAGTCTTTCCCAGTATCTTCATATCAAACCACCAGGAACGGTGCTCCAGGTAATAGAGGTCGAGCTCTAAACGCCGGAGCATCTTTTCTATTGTGTCCGTGTAGCCATTGTACAGAGTGGCGTAGGATGTTACGCCCGGACGTATCTGGTAAAGCTGCTCGTAGCGCGGGTCGCGCTCCATTATCTGGTCGATGTAGAACTTGCGCTCAGGACGCGGACCGATGAACGCCATATCACCTACGAAGACATTCCAAATCTGTGGCAGCTCGTCGAGATGATGGTCGCGCAGGAACTTGCCCACGCGGGTCATGCGGTCGTCGTTCTCGTGCTGGAAGAGGGCAGGACCATCCTTCTCGGCATCCACCTTCATACTACGGAATTTATAGATGTTGAACGGTTTGCCGTGCAGACCAATTCGCTCCTGCTTGAATATGGCAGGACCGCCGTCCTCAAGTTTGACAGCGATGTAGCAGATGATGTAAAGGGGAGAAAAGATAATCAGACAAAAAGCCGCTATACAGAGGTCGGTAAGCCTCTTTATAGTCTGCTCAAACTTGTTCATTCCGTCTTGTATCCTGTCCATATATTGTTTAAACGAGCGTGTTGGTTATTTATTGTATATTATTTACTTTTTTTCCAACGGAACTTCACGCTGTCCACTGTGCGCTTTATCACCTTGGCAATATATGTCGGAACAAAGAAGAGACAGAGGAACGCCCACGACTGCATTTTGCCGAAGCCGAGCACCTCCTCGTACACCTTGGCGTTGTATTTCATAAGCGATATTTTGCTACGCGAAATGGAGCCGCTTCTCACCCTGTAGTGAGCCAACGGCTCTGTTATGCCATAGGCAACGATGCATTGCTTGAGTATCTGCATGAAGAGAGCCCAGTCCTGACGCTTACGGATTGTCGGCATGTAGAACACTTTGCCCAGTTCCTTCACGTCATACATCGCTGTCAGACAGCCTATCTTATTGTCTTTCAGGATGTCGCCGAAGGTGATTTTCTCGGGGGCGATGAATATGCCGTAGTCTTCGTCGTTGTCGTCACATATGGTGTATGAGGTGTACGACAGTCGGCAACGCTTTTCCTGCATGAAAGCCACCTGTTTCTCCAATTTGTCAGGTGTCCAGCGGTCGTCGCTGTCGCAGAAGGCGATGTAGCGTCCCTGTGCATTCTCTATGCACTTGTTGCGGGTGAATCCGGCACCCTTGTTGCCATCGGTGTTGTAGAAAACCTTAATGCGCGAGTCCTTAGCCTGATACTCTTTCAGCATCTTCTCGGTGTTGTCGGTAGAACAGTCGTCGGCAATAAGAAGTTCGAAGTCTTGATAGGTCTGAGCGAGGATACTATCGATGCTTCCGGCCAGAAACTGACCGGAATTATACGTAGGCATAATCACTGAAACTAACTCGCTCATAATTGGTTTTGTACAAAATCGGCTGCAAAGGTACGAATAAGTGAGCGGAATACAAAATAAAAACGTATTTTTTATTTTTATTTCCGAACGAGAGTACCTTATTTAAAGGTACAACATTTAATTGAATATTGAAAATTGAAGATTGATTTTTTTACTTGAGCGCTAATATTGTTATTGTATATCAATCTTCAATCTTCAATTTTCAATCTTCAATTTTCAATCTTCAATTTTCAATCTTCAATCTTCAATTTTTCATTCCCTAAGTCCCCAGGTGCTGTAGACGATGCGGCTTTCTGCCTGATTCTCAACGTCGTCGGGCAGATTACAGAAGAAGTCTATACCCGTTTTCTTTTCCAGCTCGTCGATGGTTATGGCGTAGTTGTAGAGGTTCTCGCCGGCGTGGTTCTTGTTAGTGTGGTGCTCAGTCCAGAATGCCAGACCATAATAGCCGAGCGAGTTCTTCAGGATGAAAGCCATGTAGAAGTATTTGGGTATAGGTAGTCCGTAGATGTTATATCCCATGATGTCGTCGCTCTTGTCCATGGTGCTGCCCTTTACGACATAAACCGTGGTCTTGTTGTTCACCCATGAGCGCAGTTTGTTCTCCATGTCGAGCCAGATGCCTTCGTTCAGGGCTGATGCCTGTGGCACGATGTTCGACATATAGTAAGTCTGCTCGTTTACCTCCTTAGAACGCAGACGGTCTGCCGAGGGGCACATGTGACCGCGCGACATGTAGTACTGGTTGTCATACACCTGATTGGGGTTGGTGCGATATTCCGCGGGTATGTCTGGGTCCACTTGGAACGGGTCGCCGTGCCATTCGGTGTTTTTCCAGTTGTTGCGGTTCCATGTCTTGGGGTAGTAGCATCCGCCCATTTCCATTTCGTATGCCGTCCATCGCTGGGTTCTTTTCTTACAGTCCCATTCCACGATATAGTTCACTCCGTACTCTGTGGTGTGAATTACCAGCATGTCATTCTCACCGTTGTGCAGTTTGGGCACTTCCAATCGCTGCGCATATCCCAGCGCTGCGTTCTTATTGACGTTAGTTGCCTCATCAACCGTTGTGTTGATATTAGCATTCTCTTCGTTTGTATTACCTTCAGTACCGCCTCCGGCTCCGTCGTCACTACCGCCGCACGCCATTATAAGCGCGGTTATCAGCATGAAGAATATATTTCTTAGTGCCATTTCGAAATTCTTTTTTAGGGTTTATAAATATTGAAGTTGCAAAGATACGCATAAGCGAGCAAAATGCAAAGGAAAAACACTTTTTTCTTTGCATTTTCGAGCGAAAGTACCTTCGGTGAAGCCAAAGATACGCATAAGCGAGCAAAATGCAA
>JAFTFC010000118.1 GCA_017449725.1 Prevotella sp.
AAAATACACCATGGAGGTGCGCTCACTCGATGACAACGGGGAATGGAACAACGTAACGACTACACTGCCGATAGTTATCAACCCGCCTTTGTGGAGCACGTGGTGGGCATACCTTATATATATAATACTTCTGGCAGCACTCGGGTGGTTCGTTTGGCGATACTTCAAACGCACAAACGACTTGAAGAACCGCATCAAGGTAGAAACACAACTGACGGAGTTCAAACTGCGCTTCTTCACTAATATCTCACACGAGTTCCGAACTCCTCTGACAATCATACGGGGTGCCATGGAACGGATGGCTGCCGTTGGTGATATACCCGGTGATATGAAGCAGCCAGTCAATACTATGAGCAAGAGTGTTGACCGTATGATGAGACTTGTCAACCAACTGCTTGAATTCCGCAAAATGCAGAACGACAAACTCCAATTGGCACTCGAGGAAACCGACGTCATAGCATTCGTCAAGAATATCTTTATGACCTTCATGCAGACAGCCGAGAACAAGCGTATCAGTTACAACTTCCTACCTTTCGCACATGAGTATTTCATGTTCGTTGACAAGAACTATCTTGACAAAATTGTCTATAACCTCCTGTCAAATTCCTTCAAATACACCATGAGCCAGCATAGCATCACCCTGCGTATTACTATGGACAACGATTCCAGGCAGATAGCTATAGTCGTAGAAGATACTGGCATCGGAGTCCCAAAAGAAAAACAGGAAGACCTCTTCACACGATTCAACCAGAGTGTCTATACACAGAACAGCATAGGCATCGGACTCCACCTCGTCCATGAACTCGTGAGGGTGCATCACGGCACCATCCGTTTCGACGAAAATCCCCAAGGCGGCGCCATCTTCACCGTCACGCTGCCCACCGACAGAGACTGCTACGAGGAGAGAGACTTTCTCCGACCCTCACCACTCACTCCTCAAACCTCACCATTAGCCATCAACGATTACCGTGAACTTGCTCCCGAACCGCTCAACGACCGCCGGGTGCTTATAGTAGAGGACGATGCCGGCATCCTCGAATACATGCAGAGCGAGTTGAGTCGCTACTTTATCATCGATACCGCCAGCAACGGTCAAGAAGCGTTAGACCAGCTTAACGCTGAAGATTCCCAACGCCCCGACCTCATTATAAGTGATGTCGTCATGCCCATAATGTCGGGCTTTGAACTGACCAGACGAGTACGTGCCGACAAAGAAACAACGGACATCCCGATTATCCTGCTGACTGCCATTACCGCTGAAGAGAAAAAGGTTAAGGGATTCGACAGCGGCGCTGACGCCTATCTCGAGAAACCCTTCAGTATGAAAGTGCTCATAGCCACATGCCGGCAACTGATCAGTCAGCGTGACCATATCCGGATGAAATATGCCAAGGCTGTGAATACAAAGGCAACAGTCTCCGACATCATCATTGATACGCAAGACCAGCGTATGCGGAAACGACTCGACTCTTGGCTCGACAATCATCTCGCCGACTCCGACCTCAATATCGATACCTTTGCACAGAAGATGGGCTATGGACGTACCACCTTCTATAAAAAAGTGAAACAACTTACAGGCAAGACACCCAATGACTATATTAAGGAACTACGCATGCAGCGTGCAACAGAATTGTTGAAGGACGACACCCAGACCATCGCACAGGTTGCATACCAAGTAGGTATTGACGATCCCTACTACTTCAGCAAGCTATTCAAGTCATACTACGGCATCTCACCCTCACAATACCGTAAGGGCGAAACACCGACACCCGTGCCGTGCGATTCGCCCGCACAGTAGCGCCCCGCCTCTCTGACTTCCGTTACAGCGAAAAGGCATTGAAACCGCCGTCGACAATGGCTACGGTTCCCGTAACAAACTTCGAGGCGTCGGACATCAGATAGTGTATCGTACCACAGAGTTCATCGGGCGTGCCCATCCTGCCAAAGGGTGTCTGGCGGATAACATCCTGTCCGCGCTCCGTATACGTCCCGTCGGCATTGGTCAGCAACGCCCGGTTCTGTTCAGTTATAAAGAAACCGGGGGCAATGGCGTTAACACGTATGCCCTCACCAAACTTCTTGGCTGCCTCGGTAGCCATGAAGGCGGTAAAACTGTTGATTCCTGCCTTTGCTGCACTGTAGCCGCAAACTCGTGTCAAAGGGCGATACGACGACATGGAGGAGAAATTTATCACACAACCCTTCTTCCTTTCAGACATGGGCTTCATGAACACCTGGGTGGGAATAACCGTTCCCGCCAGGTTCAGCTGAAGAACCTTCTGGAATGCCTCTGTATCCAAATTGAATACGTTCTCATCCGGTCCAATAGTAGCACCCTTCATGTTTCCACCGGCAGCATTTATCAGCGTGTCTATCCTGCCGTATTTCCCAACAATATTGGCACAGCACTCTTCCATCATCGCCTTGTTCAGTACGTCGGCTTTCATGAATTCACACTCGCCACCCTCGAACTTAATATTGTCGGCAATCTCCCGTCCTACGTCTTCCTTTCTGCCAAGGATAACCACTATAGCCCCTTCAAGAGCCAGATACTTAGCTATCTCACGTCCAAGCACACCCGTGCCTCCTGTAATAACAGTTACATTTCCCTTAATATCAAATAGTCCTTTCATAACTCTTTACCCTTTTACTTTTTTACCCTTTTACTTTTTTAATCAAAGAATCCCGGTTGCTTATATTCTATCCCTAACTCCCGGTCTACTGTGGCTATGATTCCCTGCACCTGCGCCATCGCAAACATGCGCCCTAACAGGGTGTAGCCTGCATTGTGTCCATGGCTCGACTCGTCAAATACACCACCAGCCTCGTCCGTGAAGGTCATGCCGTGGTCCACACGCATTGGCAGACGCCTTGGTAACTCTTCACTCTTCATTCTTAACTCTTCACTCTCGAATATCCTTACGAGTTCCACAAGGTCGGCTCTACCGCCAAGATGGCTTGCTTCCGTGAAGTCGCCATTTTCGAATATGTGGCACGAGCGAAGATGAACAAAGTGTGTACGCTCGGCAAACTCACGAGCCATTGCAACTACATCGTTATGTTCGCCTGCCGACAAACTTCCTGCGCAGAAGGTCAGTCCATTGTGCTTGTTGGGGACTGCATTTAGGAACCAGCGTATGTCCTCGGTATTACCCACAATCCTCGGCAGACCGAATACAGGGTAGGGCGGGTCGTCTGGATGAACACACATGTTTATGTTGTACTCCTCACATACTGGCATTATCGCGTCAAGCCAGTATTTCATGTTCTCCTGCAACTGCTCCTTATTTATGCCATCGTAAAGCCTTAGCAGTTCGCGGAACTTCTCCACCGGAGCAGTATCACCCTCCTTGAAATTACCACTCACAAAACCCTGCGTCTTTATGACGATGTTCTCCACCAACTCATGGTCGCTCTCCGCCGTAGCCACCTTAGCCATCGCGTCGGCTTCCGTCACTAGGTCGCGCCTCCAGTTCTCATGGCGCTGCGAGAAAGCAGCCCAGTCCTCGCGAGCACCCTCACGCTTCAAGATATGAATGTCAAAGTAAGCCAGGGCACCCCAGTTCATATATAGGTTCGTGGCACCATTAGGGTTTTCGTGCATCAGGTCAGTGCGAGCCCAGTCCAGAACGGGCATGAAGTTATAGCACACACAACCTATGCCCTCCTCACCAAGGTTTCTTAGTGACTGCTTGTACACCTCTATCTGTTCGTCCCTGTCTGCGCCGCCATACTTTATCGTCTCTGTTACCGGCAATGACTCTACAACGCTCCACTTCATACCGTAACTCTCGATATACTCCTTCATTTCGCGGATCTTCTCACGAGTCCATACCTCACCAAGGGGCACGTCGTGCAGCGCAGTCACAATACCCTCAACCCCGATTTGTCTCAACTGGGCAAGAGTTATCTTATCCTTATGCCCAAACCATCTCCAAGTTCTTTCCATAGTCTGTCTATCTTTTTTTTCTTTTTCGTGGACAAAAGTACCGCAAACAGACAAAACCCCACTTGTGTTTTTGTGCAAAAGGATGGCTATTTGTTCAGTTTCTATTCAGCCATGCGTCTTCCATGTCTTTCCCGGATTCGATTCCTTTGTTTTCAGTCCTTGCTGACTTTGAAGCAATATGGTCTATCTCCTGCTTGTTGGGAAGGGACAGTTTTGTGGTGTCGACATAGTCCTTTAGTTCGGTGTCCAGCAACAAACCGGCTACTGTCTTTGCAATAATCTCCGCACCCAAAGCATTGGTGTGCGTACGCTCATCACCTGGGAAAAGGGCTCTCGTGGTTGTTTCTCCCAAGGACTCGAAGAGCCCCTTCACTGCTGTTGTGACATCAATGAATTCTATGCACTTAGCCTCGGCTACTTTCTTGGCGTGATAAGGATAGTCGAAGGTGTGCTCATCGACTACGGCACCCTCCTCGAGTATCCGCTTAGACTCTTCGTATGAATCAATTCGTCCTACTCGGGTTATCTTACCGTCCTTTCCAAAGCGAGCACGACAGATGCTACTCGCTATAATGGGTGTGGCTCCCTTAGCCTTAACGGATTCTACCAACGAGTCTAACCATGCCTCGTACTTCATTGTAGAGTATGCCTTGCTGTCGTTGTGCCCGAACTGTATTATCACGTAGTCACCGGCATGCACTTCCTTGTTTATTTCCTGCCTGAAGTCAGGCCGCTCTTTCGGTTTCATGCCGTTCCAATAGCCGCGGTAGTAGCTGCGAGCCGTTTCTCCACGGTCTGCCCAGTTATGAACGATGACTCCTTCTTTCATGCAATCTTCCAGGAAGTCTCCCCATCCGTCCATTCCCTGTTGGGCTGCCACGCTCTGGTCGTAGTGCGACATGGTTGAGTCGCCTATCGTGTGAACTACTATCCCGTCTTTCTCTTCTATTCGCCATTCATCGCGCCACTCTATGGTCGGTCTGTCGTTAGCATCGAAAATGACAGGCAGAAAGACGTAGGTGGCATCCTTCGTAGTCTCCCATTCGTCACGCACCATGGATCGCTTGTCTTTTACCTGGGGCGTACTGAAGTCGCGGTCGAATGCCTTATGGTCCTTGAACTCCTCGGCGTACCATTTCGCACGTTCGCGCGGTATCTGGGTGCCTGCTAACTGCGGCAGCCAGCGGTCTGCCAGCGAGACGTAGAGGTCTCTCTTGCCTGATATCTTTATGACGCTTGTGATTTGCGAGCAGAACGATGAGGCAGTGCTGTCACCAACATGCGGGTCACCGAGATCGGTATACTCTCCGTGATAGTCGGTAAAGACGCACACTCTCGACGGATTGGGCGTGTAGCCTGTTGTGCCGCTGGTGAAGAGGTAGTGCTTGCCATTGCGATAGAAATGCGACGGCGCCTCCCGGGTGTAGGGCACGTGTTGGTTGGGGAAGTGCACAGAGTATTTGTCGGTAACTCCGAGGAAGTCGTCGGTTAGTTCCGCACAGATGAGTTCACAGTGAGGTCGCTCAAACCACACGTAACCCTGACCGGTCTCCGGGTCGCAGTACATGTCGAAGTCACCGACACCGAAGCCCTGAGGCTTCAAACTCCTTACATACTCGTAAGGACCGGTGAAGCGGTCTGCCTGCATGATGACGAAATAACCGTCGGTGTCCATGGACTTTATCCAGCACACCCACTTGCCTGTGCGAGGGTTGTGGAGAATATGCGGGCGGTCGAGTGTCTGAGCATAGTGGAGTGGGGATGTGGGATTGACGGTGTCGGGCTTAATGATTAGTCCGAGGTCTTCCCAGTTATAGAAGTCGGTGGACTTATACGCACGGATGCCCCATGTCCATACATTACTGCCGAGGGTGGTGAACTCCTTGTTCTCGCCATACCAGTAGTAAGTACCGTCCTGCTCGAACACCTGGAAACCGTGTGCCTGAATGGGCTTGCCATTGGTGTCAAGCCACTCCTTACCAGGGTGGATGCTACGGTAAGGTGCGACAAGTCTGGCTTCCTTGCTCGTCTGTGCTGTTACCGCCATTGTCAGCAGCATCAGCAGTGTTAATGTTATTACTCTTTTCATTATGTTTATATTAGCTTTACTATTTCATCTTGACAATCTTTACTCCCTCAGTCAGCCCCGATGTTACCAACCTGTCTGTCGGTTTGGCTAACGGATAGTTCTGCAGCATGATACGGTCGGTCTCTGCCTTGTTGGCATCGCCGACGAGGCGGTTCCATAGGCTATTGACCACGCGAATCTCCAGTCGGTTCTTACCTTTCTTGACATAGGGGGAAATATCAACCGTCCAGGGAGAGCACCATACGGTGCCGGCATCATGACCGTTGACAAACACCTGGGCTGCGGCATGGACACCGGCGAAGGTGAGGTGGTAGGCTGACTGGGGTTCCTTCTCCTTCAGCCTGAAAGTATTGGTATAGATTGCCGTACCTGAGAAATAGCGTATCTGCTCGTCATCATGCTTCGACCAGTCGGTAAGTGTCTCAAAGACGACGGGCTGCTGAGAACCTCCAGCAGAGGCATCAAACTTCACTTTCCACGGTCCTGGTATCTCTGTTCCCGCTTCTGTGGCAGAAGGGAGGGCGGGTGCCGTTGACGGGGTGTCGCTCAGTATGATGAAGCATGACTCGCGGGGTGCCAGTATCAGATGAAGTGAAGGGAGTGCATAGCGCTGACCCGTCACGGGGTTCCACCATTCGGCATAGCGGTGTTGGGATTTGAAGTTTGCAGTTCCTCGTATTGTGTCGTTACTGTGGTTTTCCAAAAAATAAATGTCTTCGTTGGCGGTTCGCCTGTGGCAGAAATGGAGTGCATCAGGGTGGAGTGGAGCGAAATCCACGTCGGGTGTAATGCCTACCTTTTGAAGGG
>JAFTFC010000119.1 GCA_017449725.1 Prevotella sp.
AGGCCGACTCGAAGATTGAGCGAGGAACCGTGGTACAGGTAATCGAGGCACTGCTCAAGCAGATGCGAGAACTCCTGCTCTCGGGTTACAACCTGAAGATTGACGACTTCGGTATCTTCTCGCTGAGCCTGAAGACTACCGGCGCGGAGAGCTCTGCGAAGTTCAGCGTGGCGAAGAACATCAACGGCATTCGCCTGCTGTTCCGTCCCTCAGGACGACTCAACGAGATGCTGGCAATGGCCAAGCTGACCGAGATGTCGAAGTATGATCTTGAGGTGGCACAGCCGTAGGCTGCATAGAGGAGAGAGGAGTGAAAAACCTAAACGACTAAACAACTAAACGACTAAGAAACTATGAAGAAGGAAAGTTGGAAGACGATAATCCAAGTGATTGTATCGGTATTGACTGCAGCATTGACTGCATTGGGAACGACCTCATGCATGGGACATGGTCCCTTGTATATCTAAAGAAATTGGCGGGGAGAGATCCTCGCCAATTTTATGCTTAAAGACTTCGGGCTAAAAGGCCGATGAGGGCCATGTGGGCAGGATAGTAATAGTAGAAGAAATTGCCTCGACTGCGTCCTATCATGAGTATAGCCAGCGGAGCTACGCAACTCCAGTCTGACGTGAAGGTGGATACAACTTTTTTAGGAAAAACAAGCTTTTCCTTTGGTTTTCCGCTCGCTAAATCGTACCTTTGCAGTATGAAAAGAACAATACCAGTACTGGGAATGGCGTGCGCAGGATGTGCCGCTAATGTAGAACGAAGACTGCGCGAAATTGAGGGCGTGGAGACGGCGGCAGTGAACTATGCAGCAAGAACGGCGCTAGTGGAATACGACGAGAAAAGCGTGTCGCCAGAGAGGATGAAGGAGGAGATCGTTAAGGCGGGATACGACCTCGTAGTGGATGAAAAACAGAGTGTAGAAGAGATTGAACGAAGGGCACATATAAGTCTGAGAAACAGGGTTGTAATATCGTGGGTGCTTGCCATACTTGCAATGAGCATAGGCATGGGATGGCTACGAATAGGATCGGAGGAAGTAGTACGACAGACATCGCTAATATTGGTGCTCGCCAACATGATATATTGCGGCAGACAGTTCTACTTAAACGCCTGGCGACAACTGATGCACCTGAGCAGTAATATGGACACGCTGGTGGCTATGTCAACGATAGTTTCGCTCCTGGCAGGTCACTACGACGCAGCGATAATGATAATTACCTTCGTGCTGACAGGACGACTGCTGGAGGAAAGAGCGAAGGGAAGCACTGCATCGGCAATAAGAGGACTGATGGAACTGACTCCGAAAACTGCTCACATAGTAAGTGGCGAGACAACGCTGGAGGTGCCGATTGTTACGCTGCAAGTGGGCGACGAGATAGTGGTACGGGCAGGCGAGAAAATACCTGTTGACGGACGGGTTACCCCTACCCTAACCTCAGCAAGGATAAACGAGGCGACAATAACCGGCGAGGCGGCTCTGGTAGAGAAACGCGAAGGCGACCGAGTGTATGCCGGCACGATGTGTGTGGAGGGCGAACTGAGGTTTCGTGCCGAACAGGTGGGAAAAGACACGCTGCTGGCACAGATAATACGTACCGTAGAGGAGGCGCAAGGCTCGAAGGCTCCCGTACAAAGGGTTGCCGACAAGGTAGCTGCCGTATTCGTTCCGGCGGTGATAGCGATAGCTGCTGTAACAGGACTGGCGTGGTGGCTCATAGCCGGCAACGAGCAGCAAGCGATACAGTCGGCGGTGGCAGTACTGGTGATAGCATGTCCCTGCGCCTTAGGACTTGCAACTCCCACAGCACTTATGGTGGGAATAGGTAAGGCGGCACAGAAGAACATCTTAATAAAGGACGCTACGGCGCTGGAAAACCTCAGGGCGGTGGATGCACTCGTGATAGACAAGACGGGCACTCTGACAACGCTTGACGAGGAGAACCGCGAAGTGCTGAAACCCCATGCAACAGAGGCGATGGAGAGTCTCCGTGAGATGGGAATAGAGATATGGATGATGAGCGGCGACAAGAAGGAGGTGGTGAGCCGTTGGGCCAAGGAGGCAGGCATAGAGAACTACAACGCCGAGGTGTTGCCGCAGGACAAGGAACAGAAAGTGAGGGAGTTACAGACAAAAGGCAGGAAAGTGGCTATGGTGGGTGACGGAGTGAACGACACACCCGCGCTGGCACAGGCAGACGTGAGCATAGCCATAGGACGAGGCACCGACATTGCGATGGACACAGCACAGGTAACGCTGGCATCGACCGACCTCCGCAGGATAGCCGAGGCAGTACGTTTGTCGCGCCAGACTGTAGGCATGATCCACCAGAACCTTTTTTGGGCTTTCATCTACAACGTGGTGTGCATCCCCCTGGCAGCAGGAATACCCCTACTCTTCGGTCTAAATTGGCTGATAACACCCATGTGGGCGGCAGCCTTGATGGCTATGTCGAGCGTTAGTGTGGTGACAAACAGTCTTAGATTAAAGTTAAAAAGGTAGGTTTTTACTCAAAAATAAAGCAAATTGTTGCGTATTCCAAAGAAATGTTATAATTTTGCACGCTAATAAGATGAAGAAAATAGCGATACAAGGACTGTTGGGTTCGTTTCACGACATCGCAGCCCATCAACATTTCAAGGACGAGGAGATAGAACTTATCTGCTGTGCTACCTTCGAGCAGGTGTTCGAAAGCATCAGCCAAGACCCCGAAACCATAGGTCTGGCAGCGATAGAGAACACTATCGCGGGAAGTCTGCTACATAACTACGAGCTGCTGCGCGACTCGGGAACAACCGTCGTGGGAGAGCACAAACTGCACATATCGCACTCGATATGCTGTCTGCCCGAAGACGACTGGGACACTATCACCGAGGTGCACTCGCACCCCGTAGCGCTGATGCAATGTCGTAAGTACCTCTCGGGACACCCCACACTAAAGGCAGTGGAGGCAGAAGATACGGCAGGATCGGCACAGATGATACGCGAGGAGAACCGACAGCACTGGGCAGCGATATGCAGCCACGATGCGGCGGAGATGCACGGCATGAAGATTCTGGAGGACAACATCGAGGACAACAAGCACAACTTCACACGATTCCTCGTGGTGTGCCAACCTCAGAAGGCCGACTCTCTGCGCGACATAAACACCACCGACAAGGCAAGCCTGGTGTTTGCACTGCCCCACGAGGAAGGCTCGCTCTCGCAGGTACTCTCGATACTGTCGTTCTACAAGATAAACATGACCAAGATACAGTCGCTGCCCATTATTGGCAGGGAATGGGAATATATGTTCTACATAGATGTGACGTACGATAACTTGACGCGTTACCGACAGAGCATCGAAGCGATAAAACCACTCACAAGAGAACTGAAAATATTAGGTGAATACAAGGAATTTTGAGAGATTATGATACAACCGGCAAAAAGGATTGATAGCATTCAGGAATACTACTTCTCGAGGAAACTGAAACAGGTGGCAGAGATGAACGCCCAAGGGCTGGACATAATAAGTCTTGCCATCGGGTCGCCCGACATGCCACCGTCGCCACAAACGATAGAGCGCCTCTGCGAAGTAGCTCACGACCCTAACGCTCACGGCTACCAGCCCACAATGGGAACACCCGAGCTGAGGGAGGCTATGGCCGACTTCTACAAGCGTTGGTACAACGTGGAACTAAACCCCAAGACGGAGATTCAGCCGCTCATAGGTTCGAAGGAAGGCATACTGCACGTGACGCTGGCATTCGTGAATCCAGGCGACGAGGTGCTCGTGCCCAACCCGGGCTACCCCACCTACACATCGCTCTCGACAATTCTCGGAGCCAAGGTGGTGAACTACAACCTCACGGAAGAGAACGGATGGCAGCCGAACTTCGACGAACTGGAACGGATAGACCTGAGTCGCGTGAAACTGATGTGGACAAACTATCCCAACATGCCCACAGGAGCGCCGGCAAGGATGGATACATACCGAAGGCTGGTGGAGTTTGCCAAGAAGCATAACATAGTAGTGGTGAACGACAACCCCTACTCCTTCATCCTCAACGACACACCGCTGTCGCTTCTGCAGGTGGAGGGTGCCAAGGACTGTTGCATTGAGTTCAACTCTATGTCGAAGAGTCATAACATGCCGGGATGGCGTGTGGGAATGTGTGCCTCGAACCCGCAGTTCATTCAGTGGATACTCAAGATAAAGAGCAACATAGACAGCGGTACCTTCCGAGGCATACAGCTGGCAGCAGCAGAGGCTTATCGTAACTCTCCAGAGTGGCACCACGAGGCAAACATCGAGACATACCTCAGACGCAGGAAGATTGCCGAGGAGATAATGCATACGCTCGACTGCCGCATAGACCCCGAGCAGGTGGGAATGTTCCTGTGGGGACGCATACCCGAGCACTACGCTAACGCCGAGGAGCTCACCGAGCGCGTACTCCACGAAGCCCGCGTGTTCATCACCCCGGGATTCATATTCGGCTCGAACGGCGACAGATATATACGTATATCGCTCTGCGCCAAGGAAGAGAAAATTAAGGAAGCATTAAGTAGAATCAAAGAAACAATAAAATAATGGAACTGGAATTAGAAAGACTCAACCTCCCAAGTGACAACGAACGCCCATTCGTGATTGCGGGTCCATGCTCGGCAGAAACGGAAGAGCAAGTGATGACGACAGCTTTGGAGCTGGCAAGCAAGGGATGTCATAACTTCCGCGCAGGAGTGTGGAAGCCACGTACCAAACCCGGCGGATTCGAGGGTAACGGCGAGAAAGCGCTGCCCTGGATGAAACGCGTGAAGGACGAGACGGGAATGCTCATAACCACCGAGGTGGCTACTCCCGAACACGTAGAGCTGTGTCTGAAGTACGGTATGGACGTGCTGTGGATTGGTGCACGAACAACGGCCAACCCCTTCGCTATGCAGGCTCTGGCCGACGCACTGAAGGGTGTGGATATACCCGTGTTCGTGAAGAACCCCGTGAACCCCGACCTGGAGCTGTGGATAGGTGCGCTGGAGCGTCTTAACATGGCTGGAATAAAGCGTCTGGGAGCAATACATCGCGGATTCTCGAGTTTCGACAAGAAGATTTACCGTAACCTGCCCATGTGGCAGATTCCTATAGAACTGCGTCGCCGCTTCCCCGAGATGCCTATCATCTGTGACCCGAGCCACATAGGAGGACGACGCGACTTGATAGCACCGCTTTGCCAACAGGCAATGGACTTAGGTTTCGACGGTCTGATTGTTGAGAGCCACTGCGACCCCGACAAGGCTTGGAGCGATGCAGCACAACAGGTAACACCCGATGTGCTCGACTATATTCTCTCACTACTGGTAATACGCGACGAGAACATCACCACTGAGGGAATTAACCAACTCAGAAAGCAGATTGACGAGCTGGACAACGACCTGATGCAGCTTCTGGCAAAACGCATGCGAGTATGTCGCGAAATCGGTCAGTATAAGAAAGAGCACAACATGACTGTTCTGCAGGCTCAACGCTACAACGAGATTCTCGACAAGCGCGGTGCCCAGGGAGCTTTGTGCGGAATGGACTCTCAGTTCATAAAGAATATCTTCGAAGCTGTTCATGAGGAGTCTGTCCGCCAGCAGATAGAAATCATTAACAAGTAAGATTGATATTCAATGAGGATACTGATATTGGGAGCAGGAAAGATGGGAAGTTTCTTCCTCGACCTGTTAAGTTTTGACCACGAGACAGCAGTTTTTGAGAGAGACCCTAAACGGCTTCGTTTTACATACAACACCCTCAGGTTTACGTCGCTCGAGGAAATCGATAACTTCAAACCAGAACTGGTAATCAATGCCGTTACCGTAAAATACACTATTCCCGCTTTCAACGAAGTAATACCTCATCTTCCTAAAGAATGTATTCTGAGCGATATATCATCAGTAAAAACAGGACTCAGGGAATTTTACGAGCATACTGGTATGAAATACGTCTCTACCCACCCTATGTTCGGTCCTACCTTTGCTAACCTCAACCAGCTATCTGAGGAAAATGCCATAATAATCTCAGAGGGCGATGAGACAGGGAAGAATTTCTTCCGGAACCTCTATCAGCATCTGGGGCTTAACATATACGAATACACCTTCGACGAACACGACAGGACTGTGGCATACTCGCTCTCAATACCATTCGTGTCAACATTCGTCTTCGCAGCGGTGATGAAGCATCAGGACGCTCCCGGAACAACTTTCAAGCGCCACATGAGAATAGCAAAGGGCGTCCTCAACGAGGACGACTACCTGCTACAGGAAATTCTCTTCAACCCCTACACTCACGACCAGGTAAGCCAGATAAGAACAGAGCTAAAGGAACTCTTGGAGATTATTGATGCCAAGGACGCAGAGGGAATGAAGAAATACCTCAAGAAAATCAGGGATAATGTCAGACGGGATATCGAAATAAAACAATAATGAAACGTAAACGCATACTTATTGTTGACGACGAGAAAGACCTCTGTCAGATAATTGAATACAATCTGATTTCCAACGGATATGACGCCGACTCTGTAAATTCGGCAGAGGAAGCGATACAGTTAGACCTAAACAAGTATGACCTCGCAATTCTCGATGTTATGATGGGCAGAATGTCGGGTTTTCAGTTGGCAGAAAGCATCAAGAGCAACAAGTCGACATCATCACTTCCAATCATCTTCCTAACAGCAAAAGACTCTGAGGAAGATACCCTACTCGGATTTGAACTTGGTGCTGACGACTATATCACCAAACCCTTTGGTATCAGGGAATTATTAGCAAGAGTTAAAGCCGTACTGCATCGTTCTGAAAAAGTAGAAACAATGGCAGATGCAGTATTGATTTACAAAGGACTCTCTATCGACGTGGAGAGCAAGACCGTTACTATCGATGGAAAAATAGCAAACTTGACTAAAAAAGAGTACGAACTGCTCAGGATATTGTTATCTAACAAGGATCATGTGCTATCGCGCCAGCAACTTGTAAGCATGGTTTGGACAGGTGACAGTCAGGTTAGCGATCGCACTGTTGATGTAAACATCACCCGCATGAGGAAGAAAATAGGTGCGTACTCAAGTTGTATTGTAACACGTCAGGGATTTGGCTATTGCTTCAGCGTATGCGAAAAATAAGTGAAGGACGTAAGATGTGGTTTAGCGTGATGGTGGTATTCGCATTCTATGCCGCCATCTTCATTATCTTTGACGACTTCGATCGCAAACACTATAACATTCTCGATGAACCAAACGACTGGAACTTATTGTGGTTCTCCTTGGTCGTGATGGCAGGACTGGGATTGTTGCAATTGTTTTTCGCACATCGTATGGATAGCCGCATAGACCGTCAGCAGTCGGAAAGACAGAACAAGATGAGGCGCGAACTAACCCAGAATATAGGTCATGAATTCAAGACACCACTGGCGAGTATCATGGGTTATATGGAAACTATCAAAGAGAATCCCCAGATGGACGAAAAAACACGAGAACAGTTCCTCAACCGCGCTATCGCACAGACCAAGCGAATGTCTTCTCTCCTGAGAGATCTTTCAAAACTGAACAAGTTGGATTTTGCACCGGAACTGCTGACGTGTGAGGATGTTAATCTTTCAGATATTGTTTCAGACATAGTTCAAGAGACAGAGTTTGCCGTTAAAGCTCAACAGATGAAAGTGAATAACAACATACCCGCAGAACTCATTGTCAATGGAAATTCGCAAATGATATACAGTATTTTCCGCAACCTTTTTGACAACTCAATAAGTTATGCCGGCAAGGGTTCTACAATAGAGCTGTCAGCAGAAAGACAAGGTTCGAAATTCTGGAAATTCACTTTCAGCGACAACGGAAAAGGTGTTGCAGAGCACCACTTGAATCGCCTTTTTGAACGCTTCTATCGTATTGATAAAGGACGAAGCCGCGAACTTGGCGGCACAGGACTTGGATTATCTATAGTGAAGAATGCCATAATCTTCCACGGCGGCAACATCGTGGCACTCCCAAACGATACCGGCAAGGGACTGAAATTTGTATTTACCCTAAAAGCAAAGTAGTCAGTTCTGAAGGTGTGCGGACTGTCTTTGTTGCTCCTTTCTCACGAAGGAAATCCTCGTCACGGAATCCCCAGAGAACGCTTATGCAGTCCATACCGCTATTCTTGGCTGTCATCACATCGACATCGCTATCACCGATATAAACACAATCAGAAGTTTCTACTTCAAGTTGCCGAATAGCCTCACGGACAGTATCGGGTGAAGGTTTCTTTCGGATTCCCGCCGCTTCATTCTCACCAATTGCCACATCGATGAGACTACCGAAGAAATGACTACACAGTGATTCGGTAGCCTTGAAGAACTTATTGCTCACAACAGCGGTTCGTATTCCTCTGTTCTTAATCCTCTCAAGCATCTCGAGAATGCCGTCATAAGGACGAGTAGTATCTTTATCGTGTTCAAGATAATGACTACGGAAATCAGCCAAGACACGTTCCGTCTCCTCCTCAGTTGTTCCTGCCGGAACGGCTCGTTCTATAAGTTTCTTCACGCCATTGCCTACAAATCTACGTACCTCTTCACGAGTTCTTTCCTGCATAGAGTGCAGACGCAATGCATAGTTGGTACTGTTTGCCAAATCATCAAGCGTGTTCAGCAATGTGCCGTCGAGATCAAATATGCAAGTTGTATACTTCATTTTCGCTATTTTGAGTTCAAAGGTACTACGAAAAGTTGAGATACTGAGTTTTTTAACAATAAATAGCACATTCAGAAGTACAGAGGATAATAAAAATACGTACTTTTGCATTAAAATAGAATTATCAAGCATTATCATGGCACACGAACATCATCACGAAAATCATCATACTCACGAGCATGAGCATCATCACGACCACGAACACCACTCTGCTCACGGACAACTATTATCCATTATTTTTGCCACAGTACTTCTCATAGCGGCAGTAATAATTGAAAAGACAACGGATTTGCCAACATGGCAATTACTACTCGTGTATCTCATACCATACCTCATCGTCGGTTACGGCACGTTGAAAGAGGCTGTCGAGGGCATTCTTCAGGGTGATGCCTTCAACGAGGACTTCCTGATGTCTATTGCCACTATCGGTGCACTTCTAATAGGCTTTATGCCCAATGCTGAGCCCCAGTTCACGGAGGCAGTTTTCGTGATGCTGTTCTTCCAGATAGGCGAACTATTTGAAACCTATGCTGAAGGCAAGAGCCGTGACTCTATAGCCCACCTCATGGACATACGCCCAGAAGTGGCATATACAGATGAAGGAGCCGTAAATCCCGCTGATGTCGAGGTGGGAACTATTATCACCGTTCGTCCTGGTGAGAAGATTCCTATTGACGGAGTTATCGTCGATGGAACAACCACACTTAACACACTCGCTCTGACAGGTGAGAGTATTCCTCGCGATGCGACACTTGGAGACGAGGTTATTTCGGGATGCATCAACCTCTCCGGAGCAATAAAAGTACGCACAACTAAAGCCTTTGGCGAGAGCACAGTCTCAAAGATTATTGAACTCGTGGAGCATGCCGGCGAAAAGAAATCAAAGAGCGAGACTTTCATCACACGCTTTGCACGCATATATACTCCCATAGTAGTATTTCTGGCTATCGCCATAGCCATTATTCCACCGCTATTGGAGCTGGGTAGTTTCACGACATGGATTTACCGTTCCTTGATGTTCCTGGTAGTATCATGCCCCTGCGCCCTCGTAATCAGTGTTCCTCTCACATTCTTTGGAGGAATTGGCGGTGCTTCACGGCATGGTATCCTAATCAAGGGCGCCAACTATATGGATGTATTATCAAAGGTTGACACTATAGTATTTGACAAAACCGGAACCCTTACCTACGGACAGTTTGCAGTAGAGGCTATACATCCAGACAAATGCGATGAACATCAGCTTCTGCACCTTGCTGCCCATGTCGAACATTTCTCTACCCACCCTATTGGAGCCGCGCTGCGCGACGCTTTTCCTGAAGAAGCATCGGACGGATGTAAAATCTATGATGTTGAGGAAATTGCAGGTCATGGAATACGTGCACGAATAGGAGACAAAGAGGTCAGCGTTGGTAACACCAAAATGATGGACAGTATAGGTGTACAATGGCATGATTGCCACCATATAGGAACAATAATCCACGTTGCCATTGATGGTGAATATGCAGGGCATATTGTCATAAACGACAAAGTTAAGGAGAAGAGTAACGAAGCGCTCGATGAACTCCACAATATCGGAATCAGGAAGACTGTAATGCTGACAGGCGATCGCAACGAAGTAGGTGCCGATGTGGCACGACGCTTAAATATCGACGAGTACTACACCGAACTTCTACCAAACGAAAAAGTGGATCATGTAGAACGGCTACTGAGAGAAAAAGAGAGCGGCAGGTATCTTGCTTTCGTCGGCGATGGTATAAACGATGCTCCCGTTATTGCGCGTGCAGACGTAGGAATTGCTATGGGTGGACTTGGCAGTGATGCTGCAATAGAAGCCGCCGACATTGTACTTATGGATGATGACCCGTCAAAAGTTGCACTTTCGATACGCATAGCACGTCGCACTATATCTATAGCGCGCCAGAATGTAACACTTGCAATAGGAATAAAAACGGCAGTACTTGTACTCGCTGCCTTTGGTATTGCAACCATGTGGATGGCTGTTTTTGCAGATGTCGGAGTAACAGTCCTCGCAGTCTTCAATGCTATGAGGGCATTAAGATAGAAAGAAATTGCAGACTATTTTTCCCGATAGCGCTTCATTATGCTGTAGGCATCGTAGATTCCAAGTTCTCCTGCCTTACTAAGGTCTATTATTCCTTCTGCTGTATTACCTGCAAATATCCTGGTAAGACCGCGGTTGAAATATGCCTCAGCGAAATTAGGATTAAGTTGGATAGCAGCAGTATAATCGACGATAGCACTACTATACTCTTTCATTGTAGCATAAATATACGCTCTATCATAAAGAATGTGGGGATTCTTCGGACTAAGACGACATGCGTGTGAGAGATCATCAATAGCGCGAGCATTTTTAATCTGAGTATCTACTCCTTGTGATTCGTTGAACTCGTTAATCATCGCCTGACAGATTGCACGCTGCCAGAAAGCGAGAACATTTGTACTATCTACATTTATATATACGGTGAGGTCGCTAATGGCTGCATCAAGATTCTGCAGTGAAGCGTAGAGTATCGCCCTATCAAAGATCTGTGCTCTGCCCTCTTCTACAGTCTTAAGATTCTGTATTCTGTCACTGAGCGAATTGATGAGATTGTTAATCGACAGGAAATCTTTCTGTTCAAGTTGACTGGTTCCAAAGTGCATGTATATAGGCCGCTGG
Organism: Prevotella sp.; assembly: GCA_017449725.1. Classification (GTDB taxonomy): domain Bacteria; phylum Bacteroidota; class Bacteroidia; order Bacteroidales; family Bacteroidaceae; genus Prevotella. Next base: position 11,378 of record JAFTFC010000119.1, read on the forward strand.
CGCCCCTTATTGAACGTCTCTATATCACTGTCGAATAGCGAAATATTGGTTGGTCGCTGCTCTGCGGTAGTCAGACGGGCAAAGAAAGAGAGAGTCAGCAGAGGCATATACTGGTCGTCTACCTTTCGGTTCTGCACCTTGCCGCGATATGCAGATTCATATTCATGTTCTACTTTCTGTTCATCTGCCTCTACAAGTTGATTGTATTTGTCCATATCAATGTCGCTCAACTTACGCACTTCTTTCTGTTTGCTCTTCGACCATCTGTTTTGTATGCCAAGATGCTTATTCATCTGCGCTTTTACAATTCGATATTCATCTTGGTCTGCCTGTGCTTTCATTCCTAATTTCCGGTAGCATTGGGCGCGTTGTGCAAGTCCAGCCCAAAAGTTTGGAAAGCGGTTAATCACAGCAGTATAATCACGAATAGCACTTCGGGGATCTCCAGTACGGTCAAGCAAGAGTGCACGGTTATAGAGCGCCATAATGTTGTCGGGCTCATGCTTAAGAATGAAATCAAAGTCATTGATAGCCCTATTGTCGTCGCCTACCTGAATACGAAGCTGTCCGCGATTATAATGTGCGAGGAAGTTTTCGGGATCCAGATCAATGGCTTTATCATAGTCTGCCATAGCTCCTCTCAGGTTATTAGTATTATAACGAACAAGAGCACGATTGATATAGAATGAAGTACGATTGGGATGTAGGTGTATGGCTTCAGAGAATTGCTTGTCTGCATCCTTCCATTGCTTGCGGCTACAACTTATCACAGCACGCACTGCCCACGCCTCACCATCATATGGATCAATCTTGAGTGCCTTATCAAGGAAATCTGCAGCACGAAGGGTATCTTTTTCACGCAGTAAAACCTCAGCCTTTAACTGATAAGCCTTGGCATATTCTTGCCAACGTGTCATCATAGAATCGAGATCAAGATGAGCCGCTTTATAGTCTTTGTTCTCTATCCTACATAACACACGATTATACCATAGCCCCTGACTCTGAGGGTCGAAGCGTATGGACTGATCATAGTCAGAGATCGCCCCTTCAAAGTTTTTCTGCCGAATACGACATAAACCCCTAAGTTCGTAAATACCAGGAACATAAGGATTAAGCGTCAACGCCTGGGCGCAGTCGCTCTCAGCCCCGGAGAAGTCATCAAGATAGAACTTGGCAGCACCGCGAAAAAACCACGGCTCGTAAAGATATGGTTTAGCGGAGATAACCTGATTGAAATACTGAATTGAGAGTACATAGTCCTCATAGTATAATGCTGCGCGACCAGCTGTTATGACACGGTCTATATTATACTGTGCTGAAGCCCCAATAGAGAAAACAAGCACATAAAGAAGAACTTTTACTCTATCTCCCAAACCCACTGAATATTAGATGTTTATTTCTTTGCCGCCTTAGTCTTATATCCGCAACGGAAACGACCCTGTAAAATGGCGCGCAACTTGCTCTTGATAAGTTGTTTCCTGAGTGGTGAAATGCGATCAATAAACATGTGAGCATCGAGGTGATCAAATTCATGCTGCATTACCCTGGCAAGATATCCATCCACCCATTCATCGTGTTCCTGGCGCTTTTCATCCTCATACTTAACATGTATTCGTGTTGGACGAATCACTTTTTCGTGGATTGTTGGCAGCGACAGGCATCCCTCTTCTTGAGAATCAGTTTCGGTATCGTCATATTCCACAATGTGCGGATTTATATAAACATGTTTGAATCCTTTGTACTGAGGCATATCATCACCAAGTGGGTCAAGGTCGATTATTACGACACGGATATTCTTACCGATCTGTGGTGCTGCTAATCCGATGCCTTCACTTGCAGTGAGAGTTTCGAACATATCGTTCACAAGTTGATTGAGTCCTTCGTAGTCCTTTGGAATATCTATGCTCTCTTTACGAAGCACTGGTTGACCATAAGTATATATAGGTAGTATCATTTGACAATTAATCTTCGGCTTTCTAAATAACTTTGTAGTATTATTGTGGCACTTATTTCATCTACAAGTGCCTTATTCTGTCGGTCTTTCTTCTTGAGTCCTCCATCGAGCATTGCTCTATGGGCAAGAACGGACGTGAAACGTTCGTCAACATATTCAATAGGAGTTCCTGGTTGCGTTTTTCTCCACCTATTGACGAACTGCTGGACCCTTTGAAGGTTCTCACTTGCCTGCCCATTCATCTGTCGAGGTTCACCGATTACTATCCTCTCAACTTCTTCATGGGAGATATAACTCACAAGATAGTCGTATAGTTCAGATGTAGAAACAGTCGCCAACCCACCAGCAATAATCTGCAGTGGGTCGGTGACTGCCAATCCGGTACGTTTTCGTCCGTAATCTATTGATAGTATTCGTGCCACTGATGATTACTGCTGGTTGTAGAGCAGCCAAGCATCAGCATACTTCGAACGGAGATCATTGCGGCTACGTACTGCGCTTTCCTTGTCGTTGAATGTAGAAGCAATGACACGATACATATTGCGTGTATTGTTATATGCTATCTGAGCATCATAACCTGCATTCTTAAGAGTCTGCTGCAGACCTTCTGCATTAGCCTTTACTGAGAAAGAGCCAACGACAACGCTGAAATCCTTTATACCTGTACCGCTAACGAGTTGTACACTTTCCTGGCGAACACTTACGTTGTCAACGTTATCAACAACACGTGTCTCTGTTGCAGGACGAGTCTCAACCGGAGCGACAACAGTCTCCTCTACTGCTGGTGTCTGTGCTTCAACCTGAGCTGTCTGATCCTGAGCTTTCGCCTTCTCGTACATCTTACGATACGCACTTTCAGAAGATTTACAACTTGTGAATGCTACTGCTACGCAGATAACTGCGCAAGAAAACATGATTTTTTTCATAAATGCAATTCTTTATAATAATATTGTTTAAAATTTACCTTTTTACTGTTCCCGTATTTACTGTCTTTTGACGTGCGAAAGTACGAAAAAGCAACGAAAGAGCACTAAAAATCGGGCATAAAGTTTGTTAAATTAACGAAATACATAGTTTTTAACAATAAAATGCTTGGTATTTGCGAGAAAATAAGTACTTTTGCGTACGAAATATTATTCACATTTAATAATAGTAAATTATGAAGACATTAGGTTACATTGGCGCTTTCCTCGGCGGAGCTATCGCCGGCGCAGCTTTAGGACTCTTAGTTGCCCCCGAGAAGGGCACAGACACACGTGAGAAGATTACCGATGCTATTGATGATTTCTGCAAGAAGCACAACATCAACCTCTCACGCAAGGAGATTGTCGATCTTGCTGACGACATCAAGGAAGCAGCAGAGGACATCGCTGACTAATACGTAGAAGACAATGTTCTCAAGCGACAAGAACGTAGAGACCATTAGTCAGCTCGTGGAACTGACACGTCATTACATCGGACTTCAAGGCGAGTACTTGAGGCTCGATGTAATCGACAAGGTTGTACGCCTGCTTACAGCACTAATCATGGCAGGTATTCTATTCCTGTTCATTCTTATTACAGTCATCTACCTGTCGTTCGCTGCAGCCTATGGCTTATCGGCAATAGTAAGCCTGCCAGTAGCATTTGCCATAATAGGCGGTATATACCTGCTTACAATATTGATTATCGTTATTAATCGTAAACGTTGGATAGAACGACCACTGGTAAGATTCCTTGCCTCGCTGTTAATGACACCATAAAAAGAGAAGATGGAGAAACCTATAGTATACGCCACACTTCACGATGTGGACATGCGTAAAGAACAGTTGCTGCACGAAATCCGCAAAGACTCTAAGCAGATGGACAAACTCACTCGTCAACTCTTTGCGCCTGCAGAACCATTACGCAACAAACGAGGAGGACTGCGCCTTCAAGGCATGATGAATATGGGAGCTAATGTGTTCGACGGACTACTCTTGGCGTGGAAGCTATACCGTAAGTTGAGATAAGAAAGAAGCGTGATAGAGAAGCACATCGTACTGGAAGACATTGACCCCGTAATATTCTACGGGGTTGGTAATGCGCATTTACAGATGATAAAGGCGCTATACCCCAAGTTGCGCATCGTCGCCCGCGACAACGTATTGAAAGTAATTGGTGACGAAGAACAAATGGCTGTATTTGAGGAACAGATTGAAACTATGCGCAAACATGTCCTTAAATACAACCGAATAAGCGAAGAAGACATACTTGACATCACAAAGGGACAGCGAACCAAAGATGACGCTGTAAAAGGTGTCGTGGTTTACAATATATCCGGACGCCCCATCAAGAGCCGTAGCGAGAACCAGCAGCGACTAATAGATGCTTTCGACAAAAGCGACATGATATTCGCAGTAGGACCGGCAGGAACAGGAAAGACGTACCTTTCGATAGCATTGGCTGTGAAGGCTCTGAAGGAAAAACAGGCAAAGAAAATAATTCTTTCACGTCCCGCAGTTGAAGCCGGTGAAAAACTGGGATTTCTGCCAGGCGACATGAAGGACAAGATTGACCCGTATCTGCAACCTCTCTATGATGCGCTGGAAGACATGATGCCTACCACACGGCTACAAGACCTCATGGAGAAACATGTAATACAGATAGCCCCTCTCGCCTTTATGCGCGGACGAACGCTGTCTGATGCCGTAGTAATACTCGACGAGGCACAGAACACTACCCCTGCACAGATACGCATGTTCCTAACAAGAATGGGATGGAACACGAAGATGATTGTCACGGGAGACATGACGCAGATAGACCTGCCGCACGAGACAAAGAGCGGACTGCGTGAAGCCCTGCACATACTAAAAGATGTGGAGGGCATCTCGTTTGTGGAACTGACTAAGAAAGACATAGTCAGGCATAAACTTGTTACACGAATTGTCAACGCCTACGAGACATACGATAAAAATAAAAAAGTAAAAGAGTAAAAAGGTAAAAACAATAAATAATAGGTATGAAAGCATTAACAAGAACAGATTTTCAGTTTAAGGGACAAAAGAGTGTTTATCATGGTAAGGTTCGCGATGTCTATAATATCAACGACGACCTGATGGTAATGGTTGCTACCGACCGTATCTCGGCATTTGACGTTGTATTACCTAAAGGAATACCTTTCAAGGGACAAGTGCTCAACCAGATAGCAGCAAAGTTTTTGGATACGACAACTGACATCTGTCCTAACTGGAAGTTAGCGACACCAGATCCAATGGTGACCGTTGGTCTCAAATGCGAAGGCTTCCGAGTAGAAATGATTATCCGATCTATCCTCACCGGTTCGGCTTGGCGCGACTACAAGAAAGGAGTTCGTGAAATATGCGGTGTACGCCTTCCCGACGGCATGCGTGAAAACGAACGGTTCCCAGAGCCCATCATCACTCCGACAACCAAGGCTGACGAGGGACATGATATGAACATTTCAAAGGAAGAGATAATCCGTCAAGGCATCGTGAGCCGCGAAGACTATGAGATTATGGAAGACTATACTCGCCGAATCTTTGCACGCGGACAAGAGATAGCTGCAAAACAGGGACTTATCCTCGTTGATACTAAGTATGAGTTCGGAAAACGAGATGGAAAGGTTTACCTCATTGACGAGATTCACACCCCAGACTCATCACGTTATTTCTATTCTGATGGCTACGAGGAGAAATTTGCCAAGGGAGAACCACAGCGACAACTCTCTAAAGAGTTTGTGCGCCAGTGGCTCATAGAACACAACTTTATGAACGAACCCGGACAGGTCATGCCCGAGATAACCGACGAATATGCTGAGAGTGTTAGCGAACGCTACATTGAGCTCTACGAGCATATCACTGGAGAGAAGTTCGACAAGGCTACAGAAGAAGGTGACATAGCAGCGCGCATAGAAAAGAATGTAGCAGAATACTTGGCTAACAGGAAATAAGAGAATGGTATAGAATTGGTAAAAAGGTAAAAAATTATGGACAAGTACGGACTGATTGGTTATCCGCTGGGACACTCTTTCTCGATAAGTTATTTCAACGAGAAGTTCCAGAACGAGGGGATTGATGCAAAGTATATAAATTTTGAAATCCCTACGATTGATGCGCTACCCGAAGTTCTGGCATCAAACCCAGAACTGAAGGGACTTAACGTCACTATCCCCTATAAGGAAAAGGTGCTTAATTTCCTTGACACAGTGAGTCCTGAAGCAAGAGCAATTGGAGCCGTCAATGTTATCCGTGTAGAAAACAAAGGCAACAAAGCGGTACTTAAAGGCTACAACAGTGATGTAATTGGTTTTACTCAGAGTATCGAGCCGCTGCTGGAACGATGCCACAAGAAAGCGCTTATCTTAGGAACAGGAGGTGCTTCAAAGGCTATTGACTTTGGACTTCGTTCATTAGGTCTCGAAACAGTATTCGTAAGCCGTTACGAACGACCTGGAACAATACAGTACGACAAAATAACCACTGACGTAGTGAAAGAATATAACGTCATAGTAAACTGTACTCCAGTTGGTATGTATCCGCACTTCGACGAATGTCCTCAGCTTCCCTATGAGGCAATGGATTCGCATAATATCCTGTATGACTTAATTTACAATCCCGACCAGACGCTCTTCATGAAGAAGGGGAAGGAACACGGTGCCACAGTAGTTAATGGACTTGAGATGCTTCTCCTCCAAGCTTTTGCATCGTGGGAGTTCTGGCACGGAAGAGAATAAACGAAGCGGTATGGTAGACAAAAGGTGGAAAAGGTTCTGGGAAATACTGTTCTGGGTAGGAATATTCCTGGCAGTAGGTTCGTGCACTTGGAGCATTGCTTCCGAGCCGGTTGAGCCTGTCACCGAATGGAATGCCGACAACATCCCCCTGCCCCACCTCAAAGACGGAAGACTGTATGTCTCAAACCCCGATACAGTAATACGCCAGTCAACGGTAGACTCCATGAACGTCGTTCTCGGTATTATGGAGAAAGAATGTGACATTGAGGCTGCAGTGATTATCGTTAAGCGAGTAGCCGGCGGCGATGCGTTCCGAATGGCTCAGGACGTCGGTAACAAATACGGAGTGGGACGCAAAGAGACAAATCGCGGACTGGTAATCGTGGTAGCTTATGATGACCATAAATACTTCATAGCACCTGGACGGGGACTCGAAGCTGATTTGACGGACATTGAGTGCAACCAACTGGCGCGCACCTATCTTACCCCGTTCCTGAAGGCATACAATCCAGATGCTGGAATGCTTCGGCTGACGGAAGCAATATATGCACTTACCAAAGACAAGGTGCTACCGGCAGAGCCTACTGACGACGAACTATACAGCGGCAGTGAGGACGATGCCACTCTCGATGCCGTGGGAGCCACCATACTGTTCCTCTTTGTATGGTTCATCTTCTACGCCCTGCTCAACGACAAGTATAAGTGGATTGTGGTGTCAACGGCAGCAGCCGGCGGATATTCCGGTTTCGGGCGTCCCCGTTTCGGTGACGGTTCCGTATTCGGCTCTGGTGGAGACTTCGGCAGTTTTGGCGGCGGAGGCTTCGGCGGAGGCTACGGTGGAGGTTCCTTCGGAGGCGGTGGTGCCGGCGGAAGCTGGTAATAACGTAATATCGATATAACGGAATACCGAAATAATAAATAATAAGAATTATGAAGAAAATTTTGATTATCATCGCAGTTATCGTTGTCTGCGCATTACCTTTGATAAGTTCATACAACGGAATGGTTAAGGATCAAGAGAGTGCCACAACTGCTCTCGCCAATGTTCAGGCGGCTTATCAGCGCCGTGCCGACCTCATCCCTAATCTCGTTGAGACCGTTAAGGGATATGCCAAGCACGAGGAGCAGACCTTTACGGAGGTGGTTAACGCACGCGCCAAGGCAACTCAGATTACACTCAACGCAGAAGACCTGACCCCGGAAAAGATGCAGGAGTTTCAGGCAGCACAGGGCGAACTGGCATCAGCATTGGGACGACTGATTGCTGTTGGCGAGGCATACCCTGACCTTAAGGCTAACGAAAACTTCAAAGACCTTCAGGTACAACTCGAAGGAACAGAGAACCGCATCAACGAGGCTCGCATGAAGTACAACGAAGCTGTGCAGAACTACAATCAGAGCATCCGCTCCTTCCCCAAAGTTCTCTTTGCTGGTATCTTAGGTTTCGACAAGATGAATAAGTTCGAAGCTGCTGCCGGTGCGGAGAAAGCTCCCGAAGTGAAATTCTAAGTTTTAGTTTAGAGCATGTTGCGACTGAGTCGCAACAAACAAAATGAAGATTATGGACAATAGATATATGCAACGTGGAGTCAGCGCCGCCAAGGAAGACGTTCATGCAGCAATTAAAAACATTGACAAGGGTATCTTCCCGCAGGCATTCTGCAAGATAATCCCCGACATCTTGGGCGGTGACCCCGAATACTGTAACATAATGCATGCCGACGGGGCTGGAACCAAATCAAGCCTTGCATACATGTACTGGAAAGAAACGGGCGACCTATCAGTATGGAAGGGGATAGCTCAGGATGCTATAGTCATGAATACTGACGACCTGCTATGCGTTGGCGCTGTCGACAACATCCTCGTCTCGTCTACCATCGGGCGTAACAAGATGCTCATCCCGGGTGAAGTCATTTCCGCCATCATCAACGGAACAGACGAACTGTTGGCAGAAATGCGCGAGATGGGCATAGGCATCTGGCCTACAGGCGGTGAAACTGCAGATGTAGGCGACCTCGTGCGCACCATCATCGTCGACTCTACCGTCACCTGTCGCATGAAGCGCAGCGACGTCATCGACAATGCCAACATCCGTCCGGGTGACGTCATCGTAGGTCTGTCCAGCACTGGCCAGGCTACCTACGAAAAACGATACAACGGCGGCATGGGCAGCAATGGTCTGACCTCAGCCCGCCATGATGTCTTCTCGAAGTATCTGGCAGAGAAATATCCTGAGAGCTACGACCACGCTGTTCCCGAGGACCTCGTCTACAGCGGCAAGCACAGGCTCACCACTGTGGTCGACGGTTTACCCGTCGACACAGGCCAGCTCGTCCTCTCCCCCACCCGCACCTACGCTCCCGTCATCAAGCGACTGCTGGACGAGCTGCGCCCAGAGATTCACGGCATGGTACATTGCACGGGTGGTGCCCAGACCAAGGTGCTCCATTTCGTAGGCGAGAACTGCCGTGTGGTCAAAGACAACATGTTCCCTGTGCCACCGCTGTTCCAGATCATCCACGACTGCTCAGGTACCGATTGGCGCGAGATGTACCAGGTGTTCAACATGGGCCATCGCATGGAGATATACGTACGCCCCGAAGTGACAGAGCAGGTCATCGCTATCTCACGCTCGTTCAATATCGATGCGCAGGTGGTGGGACATATCGAGGAAGGCAAGAGGAGCCTGACTATACATTCTGAATTTGGAACTTTCAACTATGGATAATACCAGCATTTTAGAGAAACTCGACGGACTGGAATCACGATTTGAGGAGGTGTCGACACTCATCACCGACCCCAATGTCATCGGCGACCAGCAACGCTTCGTAAAA
>JAFTFC010000120.1 GCA_017449725.1 Prevotella sp.
TATGCGTGACTGTAGCTTGCCAGTCTCGTTGCCCTCGGCGGTGAAGAATGCCATGCGGAAGGACAACATGCGTTCTACGACCTGAAGCGACATGTCGCGGCTCACCAGTATACGCATGCGCTCTCCGTAGTAGCGCTGGAAAAATGTCACCAGAGCTGCAACCACTTCTTTGCCCAGTAGTATAAGGCTAATGGCTGCAAGGATGCGGACGGCGCTACCCCAAGAGAACCCTCTGGGCTGACTTACCAGAGCGTTGATTGCATCCACCGCACGGTCGAGCACAACGGCATTTACCTGAGCCATAAGCGAGCCTATCAGTGTCAGCACCAGTGTTACAACAACCAGCCAGCGGTAGGGCTTTACGAACGGCAAAATGTTGCGCAGCAAGTTCCAAATATTCATTCTTTCCATGTCATTTCCTGTTTTCAATGAGCATTTGCAAAGTTATTGTCTTTTTCTTAAACGAGCAAAAAAGGGGGATGAAATTTCCAAAAAGATGGCTTATTTGGTAAAAATCGACTAACAATTTCTGCAATGTTAGTCGATTTTCAAAAATTGTTAGTCCCTGTTTAAAATCTTTCCCATATATTAGCACCCAAACGAAACATAATTTTAAACCTAACTTAATAACACTATGAAGAAAAGAATACTTATTCTTATGGCGCTCCTCGTGGCGATAGTGACGGGAGCGTGGGCGCAAACCACAAAGACCATTTACGTTTATCCGAAGGCATGGAATATGACGGGGTGTAAGATAGCCCTTTATGCCTGGAGTCCCTCTTCTATGTTTGATGATTTGTATAAATCAACGACCTATCCGGAGTGTTACGCCATCGAAGTTGACAAGGACCTTGAAACCTGCATCCTTGTCCAACTGCCGGAAACAGCAAGTAACGATTGGTCTAATATGATTAGTCAGACCTATAACATCGACCTGGAGGGAGTTGATGACAACATACTTATTATTATAAAGGAAAGCAGTAGTGGAGATCACCCTACAGAAGTGACTACTATCGACCACTTGAACGAGTATATAGATGAGATAAGCGCAGCCACTCACGAATACGTTGATCTCGGACTATCTACCGGCACCCTGTGGGCAACAACGAATATTGGGGCAACCAATCCTGAAGATTACGGCGACTACTTTGCATGGGGCGAGACTGAAACCAACAAGAGCAGTTACACATGGACTACTTATAAATGGCGCGATAGTTCATCTGGACAATTGACTAAATATTGTACCGAAAGTTCCTACGGAACTGTGGACAACAAGACTGTTCTTGACCTTGAAGACGATGCTGCCTATAAGAATTGGGGCAGTGACTGGCGCATGCCGACACTTGAAGAGCTCAATGAGCTGATAGACGAATGTTCGTGGGAGTTTATGCAGGTGAATGGTGTAAAAGGTTATAAAGTGTCGGGAACGAAACCAGGCTACACCGACAGGTACATCTTCCTGCCTGCCGGCGGTTATAAAAACAGCTCTTATAACAACCCTAATAATGAGCACGGAGGCTACTGGCTCTCCACGCTTAACGTGGAATACTGCTATAACGGTATGGACTTGTACTTCAAGTCATATTTCCATAACCCTGACGGTAATGGAGAACGATACAATGGACAACCTATTCGCCCCGTCTATTCGACGAAAACGGAGCCAGTGGTTGCTCCCGGTCTCCCCATCGATAAACTAACTTCCCCGACGAGGGCTTCCGCAACTGGCTGAAGGCTAATAGTTTTGGTGCCGACGGCTACCTGACGGACGAAGAGATAGCATCGGTGGACGAGATTTATGTTGCCGGTAGCGGTCTGGATGTGTACGACCTGACAGGCATCAAGTATTTCACTGAACTGAAAAGACTGAGAGCCGGAGGGGAGAACATGCATCTGACCAAACTTGACGTGTCAGGAATGACGAAACTGGAAACACTGTATTGTGAGGAAAACGAACTGACGTCACTCAATGTTTCTGGCTGTACGAGCCTGGAATGGCTGGAATGTTATGATAACCACCTGACGACGCTCGACGTATCGGACTGCACCAATCTGCTGGTATTGTCATGTGGCAAAAACCAGCTGACATCGCTCAACCTATCAGGGCTTACTTCGCTAAATAGCCTTGTTTGTGAAAAGAACAAACTGACATCGCTCAACGTGTCGGGCTGCACAGGCTTAGTTTATGTCAGCTGCTATGACAACATGCTCAACCAAGAGGCTATGGGATCCTTCATCGATATGCTGCCTACGCCTGTTTACCATGGTGGCGGAGGTGGCTCTGCTGCACCGCGCAGGGCACCGACAGAGAGGGCAGGCGACCTTGTCGTCAAAAATACGGAGGGCTCTACGGAGCAGAACGTCATCACCAATAAACAGGTAATCCTTGCTAACGACAAGAACTGGACCGTATATTCCACCGAGGATGGTCAAACGGAAACAGAGATTGTTGCAGAGAGTTACCACTTCACGGTTGCCGGCGTAGAAGTGAACGAACTGAACTACGCCACGCTGACCGAAACGCTTACTGCCGACGGAAAGTTGACGAGCGGAAGCATCACCTTCGACCCCGAGACGAATACGCTGACGTTGAACGGTGCCACGATCAACGGCTATCTTAATAATGGATACGACATCTCTGAATACCTTGACGGAATGATTATCACGGTGGTGGGCGACAACACCATAGGAGATAGAGTCATCAACGGTGGCGGCACAATGACCATCAACGGAACGGGTAATCTGCTGATAAAGGAGGCATTAGCCTTGGCAAGCGAGAATGAAGATGATGTGGCTATCGTTATCGACGGACCCGACGTAACCGTAGGAACAGGAGAGGCGAACAGTTACCGCCTGGTGGCAGAGTCCTTGGGAAGCCCGAAGGTGCGCATCAACAGCGGTGCACTCCACCTGCTTAACGGCTCTGGCGATAATGAAACGATCATCTTAGCGACAGAAGAGGGGCGCACACCCAGCATAGAACTGGGCAAGAACATCGACCTCATCTCGCCAGAAAACGTCTACCTGAGCACTATTAAAGATGGCAGTGTCAACTACTTGACCCTGTTCGATGCTAACGCCAAACCCATAACCGGCAGCATCGACTTCGGTTATCAGGAATACTACCTCACGTTCGACGACGTGAACATCCACAGCAACAACTACGACCGCATAAAGGATGTACTCACCGAGAAGGAAAAACTGACGAAGGGTGAAATTACGTTCAACCCGCAGACGGGCATACTGCTGCTCAATGGGGCGGAACTGAAACTGAACAAATGGCTCGACAATAACTCGCGCCGCGGCTATTGGACAATTAAGCGCCCGGAGGACATCGTATATTACCGCACACCGATAACCATCGAAGTGCAGAACGACAACCTCATCACCGGCGGACTATACTTCAAGGGTGGAGAGTCAGCAGTGAAGGGCGACGGCACGCTGCGCATCAGTGGCGGTCTGGTATTCCAAGACTATGACAACACCTTCTCGCTCAACGATGCTACGCTCATCCTGGGTTCGGAGACGCTCGACATGCCGGCACTCTCTTCACTGTGTGAGTCGCTGACACTGAACCTGAACAGCGGTCGTCTGGAACTCATCAACAACGGTGCCGAGGGCAACCAACTCGTATCGCTGGCAACAGTAGAAGGCGGAGCCGTAATCAACCTCGGCGAGGGCATCATATTCTCTGGCAACGGTACGCAGATAAAGACTGAAACCACCGATTATGATGGTGAAACCATCTACATCACCACCCTGACCGACGAGAACGGTGAGCCCGAGAACGGGTCGCTGGTGGTCGATGACGAGGAGACGCTGGGAGTAAAATCAATTGAAAATGGAGAATTGAGAATGGAGAAGTATGATTACTACAACCTCCAGGGACAGCGCGTAGGTGATGACTACAAGGGCATTGTCATAATTAAGGGTAAAAAGGTAAAAAAGTAATAAATATAGTAGACCATATAGACCA
>JAFTFC010000121.1 GCA_017449725.1 Prevotella sp.
GCCGAAACTCGAGGAGGCAACCAAGCAGTACGACAAACCCGAGGACCAGATGATGAAGCAGCAGGCGATGATGACCCTGTACTCCAAGTACGGTGTCAGTCCGCTTTCTGGCTGTCTGCCGATGCTGATACAGATGCCTATCTGGATTGCGATGTTCAACTTCGTTCCTAATGCCATTCAGTTGCGCCGTGAATCGTTCCTTTGGATTAACGACCTGTCAACATACGACCCAATCATAGAATGGGGCAAGAATATCTGGCTCATTGGCGACCACATCTCGCTGACGTGTATTCTGTTCTGTGTCAGCAATGTGCTTTATAGTTACATGACTATGCGCCAGCAGAAGGACCAGATGGTGGGTCAGCAAGCAGAGCAGATGAAGATGATGCAATGGATGATGTACCTCATGCCGATTATGTTCTTCTTCATGTTCAACGACTATTCTTCCGGTCTTAACTTCTACTACTTCGTGTCGCTCTTCTTCTCGGCTGCCATCATGTGGACACTCCGAAAGACGACTAACGACGAGAAACTGCTCGCTATTCTGGAAGCAAACTACAAGGAGAACCAGAATAACCCGAAGAAGATGAGTGGTATGGCTGCCCGCCTCGAAGCGCTGCAGAAGCAGGCTGAGGAAATGAAGCGCCAGCAACAGGGACGCAGGTAAGATGTGGTATAGGTATTAGGTTTAAATGATGATAAATGTATGAAAATAGGATTTGACAATGAGAAATATCTGAAGATACAGTCGGAGCACATCCGTGAACGGATAGCTCAGTTCGACGGCAAGCTATACCTCGAACTGGGTGGCAAACTATTCGACGACCACCACGCCTCAAGAGTGCTGCCGGGTTTCAAGCCCGACTCAAAGCTGAGGATGTTCGCCCAGTTAAGGGAACAGCTCGAAATCGTCATTGTGGTATCGGCTGAGGATATCGAGAAGAACAAAGTGAGAGCCGATCTTGGCATAACCTACGACGAGGATGTGCTTAGACTCAGGGAAGAGTTCATGAGTCGCGACTTTATGGTAGGTTCGGTGGTAATAACCCACTATAGCGGACAGCACGCAGCCGATCAGTTCCGCCACCGTCTGGAGAGAATGGGCATCCGTTCATACGTACATTATCTTATAGACGGATACCCTCACAATGTAGAACTCATAGCCAGCGATGACGGATTCGGCAAGAATGACTATGTTGAGACGTCTCGCGAACTCGTTATTGTCACTGCTCCGGGTCCAGGAAGCGGCAAAATGGCAGTATGCCTCTCACAATTATATAATGAGAACAAACGCGGCATACGTGCCGGTTATGCCAAATTCGAGACCTTCCCCGTATGGAACCTGCCGCTGAAGCACCCTGTGAACATCGCCTATGAGGCGGCTACGGCAGATCTTAACGACGTCAACATGATAGATCCGTTCCATCTGGAAGCATACGACAAGATTGCGGTGAACTACAACCGCGACATCGAGATTTTCCCCGTTCTGAATGCCCTCTTCGAAGGTATCTACGGCGAGAATCCCTACAAGTCGCCTACGGATATGGGTGTCAACATGGTAGGATTCTGTATCTCTGACGATGAAGTGTGCTGCAACGCCAGCCGCGATGAGATTATCCGCCGCTACTACGACGCAACGAACAAAATGGCTAACGGAGCAGACAATGAGAATGAGGTGAACAAGATCCTGCTGCTCTTCAATCAGGCTAAGATAACAACGGCATACCGGCGTGTTACCGTTGCCGCTGACGCCAAGCGTGAACTCAGTGGACACACGGCAGCAGCAATGGAACTCTCTGACGGTTCGATAATTACAGCGAAGAGTTCTCCTCTTTTGGGATGTTCGGCAGCCCTTCTGCTTAACGCCATGAAGCACTTAGCGGGCATTGACCATTCAGTGAAACTCATTCCTCAGTCAATGATTGAACCTATCCAGAAAACCAAGATTGAATACTTGGGAGGCAAGAACCCCCGACTGCATACCGACGAGGTGCTGGTGGCATTGTCTGTTCTCTCAAAGGATGACGAGCAGTGTCGTAAGGCATTGGCACAACTGCCACAACTTTTCGGCTGTCAGGTTCACTCTACGGTGATGCTCTCTGAGGTAGACCGCAAGATTTTCAAGAAACTGGGATGCAACCTTACTTGCGACCCCACAAAGAAGAAGTAAGAGAAAAACTATGATAAAACTAATGACTATTGTTGCAGCGGCACTCATGCTTGGTACCGGCAACGCAAAAGCGCAAGACGACGTGATTGGGAAACAGAACATTAAGTTAAACAGCCGGATGATGACCCCAGAGGCTCTTTGGGCAATGGGACGAATCGGTACAGTAGCCGCATCGCCCGACGGCAGTAAGGTGGCATATCAGGTAGGCTACTACTCTGTGAAGCAGAACAAGAACCGTCAGGTAATCTGCGTGATGAACAGCGACAGTGAAGGCACAGGGCAGCGTCAGCTGAGCACCAGTCAGAAGAGCGAGACAGACCCCGCTTGGATTGATAGCGAGACAATTGCCTATATCAGCGGCGGAGAGATATGGAGCGTGAAAGCCGATGGCACAGAACGCAAACAGCTTTCAAAAACCGGCGGTGAAGTAGAGGGCTTCTTGTTCTCCCCGGATAAAAAGAAGGTGATTATACTCAAGAGCATACCTTTCCACGAAGTTATTAAAGAGAATCCCAGTGACCTGCCAAAGGCTACAGGTCGCCGCGTAACCGACCTAATGTATCGCCACTGGGACCACTACGTTGAGTCTATCCAGCATCCGTTTGTATGTTCGGTAAGTAACGATAATATCGCCACAGACATGACTGACATCCTGGAAGGCGAGCCGTACGAGTGCCCTATGGAGCCGTTTGGCGGCATAGAGCAGTTGGCGTGGAGCCCTGACTCGAAGTCTATTGCCTATACCTGTCGCAAGAAGACCGGACTGGAGTATTCCATCTCCACCGATTCCGACATTTTCTTGTATGACATCGCCACAAAGACCACTCGCAACCTCTGCAAACCTGCCGACTATTTGGCTCCGGAGGTGGATCCCACCATCACACTGAGGGTGCAGGCAGTGAACAGCCCCGAAAACCTGAAGAACAACGTGGGCTACGACCAGAACCCGCAGTTCTCGCCCGACGGCAAGTACATCGCCTGGCTCTCGATGGAGCGTGACGGCTACGAGGCTGACCTCAACCGCCTGTGCATCTACGAAATGGCAACAGGGAAAAAGAGTTACATGAACTGGAAGAGCGACGTGGATGCTTTCTGCTGGGCTGATCTCAAGGATAAACTGGCACAGATATACTTTCTCAGCGTATGGCACGGATGCTGTAACATGTACAGCATGAATAATAAGGGAGAAGTAAAGCAACTCACAGAAACATGGGATGATTGGACATCGCTGCAGCCGGCTAACGACGGAAAGCGCATTCTGGCAACACGCCAGAGTCTCTCGGCACCTACAGATATATTTATGGTGACGCCGTCGAAGAAGTCTGCTGCCATCCAGCAGATGACCCACGAGAACGACCATATCCTGAACCAGCTGAAGCTCGGTAAGATGGAACAATACTGGGTAGCGACTACCGACGGCAAGAAGGAGTTGGTATGGGTGATGTTGCCCGCCAACTACGAGGAAGGCAAGAAGTACCCCACCCTGCTGTTCTGTGAGGGTGGTCCTCAGAGTCCCGTATCGCAATTCTGGAGTTACCGTTGGAACTTTCAGATAATGGCTGCCAACGGATATGTTATCGTAGCACCGAACCGTCACGGACTACCCGGCTTCGGACAGGAGTGGAAAGAGCAGATAAGCGGTCACTGGGCCGAGCAGTGCATGGACGACTACCTATCAGCCATTGACTTTGCTGCCGACTCGCTCCCCTACGTTGACAAAGACCACATGGGAGCAGTAGGTGCCTCGTTTGGCGGATTCAGTGTATACTGGCTTGCAGGTATCCACAACAAACGCTTCAAGGCATTCATAGCACACGACGGAGCCTTCAACCTTGCTGCTATGTACACAGAGACTGAGGAGAACTGGTTCTCGAACTGGGAGTATGACGAGGCTTATTGGCACCGTCCGCAGATGCCTAACGCCAAGACCACTTACCATAACTCACCTCATAAAATGGTGGAGAAGTGGGACACTCCTATCCTCTGCATACACGGTGAGAAGGACTACCGCATAAATTACACCCAGGGAATGTCGGCATTCAATGCCGCACGCATGAAGGGCATACCCGCCGAGTTCCTCGTCTTCCCCGACGAGAACCACTGGGTACTGAAGCCCCAGAATGGCATACTCTGGCAGCGTACCTTCTTTAACTGGCTCGACCGCTGGTTGAAATAAAAGTAAAAGAGTAAAAAAGTAAAAAAATAAAACGATAATGTCACAAGCAATTCAGAAAACTCTTCGCGACAGCGCCGCAATGCGCTGGACCGCGTTGCTGCTGCTGGCTCTCGCCATGTTCTGCAGCTACATCTTCATGGACATCCTCTCTCCCATCAAGGACCTGATGCAGGAGACCCGTGGATGGGACTCTACCGCTTTCGGTACGATGCAGGGTGCCGAAGTGTTCCTCAATGTGTTTGCCTTCTTCCTCATCTTCGCCGGAATCATTCTCGACAAGATGGGCGTACGTTTCACCGCCGTTCTCTCTGCTGCTGTTATGCTCGTGGGAGCCGTTATCAAATGGTTCGCCGTGAGCGAAGCATTCATGGGAACAGGTCTTGAGACTTGGTTTACAGAGAACCTTAACTACATCCCCGTATTCGACGAGCTGGGAGTATCACCCTTCTACGAGGGTATGCCAGCCTCTGCGAAGTTCGCTGCCTGCGGATTTATGATCTTCGGCTGTGGCTGCGAGATGGCAGGAATTACCGTTTCTCGCGGTATCGTGAAATGGTTCAAGGGTCGCGAGATGGCGCTGGCAATGGGTTCCGAGATGGCGCTCGCCCGTCTTGGTGTTGCCACATGTATGATTTTCTCGCCTTTCTTCGCCCGTCTCGGCGGTGTGGTAAGCGTAAGCCGTTCTGTAGCCTTCGGAGTAGTACTTATGTGTATCGCCCTCATAATGACAATTGTCTACTTCTTCATGGACAAGAAGCTTGACGGTCAGACAGGAGAGGCAGAAGAGAAAGACGACCCGTTCAAGATTAGTGACATAGGCAGAATCCTTACAGACAGTGGTTTCTGGATTGTTGCGTTGCTCTGTGTGCTATACTACTCAGCAATCTTCCCCTTCCAGAAGTATGCTGTTAACATGCTTCAGTGTAACCTCTCGCTGAGTCTTCCTGATGAAGGTTCGTTCTGGTCGAGCAATAGTGTTACAATAGTTCAGTACGTAATAATGCTGGTAGTTGCTGCCGCTGGTTTCGCATCAAACTTCCAGAAGCGCGCCGCAGCAAAATACTCGCTACTGGCAGTTTCTATCATTGCACTGATTACTTACTGCTATATGGGTTACATGCGCCAGACAGCAGAGTCAATCTTCGCTGTATTCCCGCTTCTGGCAGTGCTCATCACCCCTATTCTGGGTTCTTATCTCGACCATCACGGAAAGGCTGTGACGATGCTTATACTGGGTTCGCTGTTGCTTATAGGATGCCACCTTACCTTCGCCTTCATCCTGCCGCTATTCAAGGAGAGTGCTGTCGGTGGTATCATCATCGCCTACGCTACTATTCTCGTCCTTGGAGCATCCTTCTCACTGGTTCCCGCCTCGCTTTGGCCTTCGGTTCCTAAACTTGTAGATGCTAAGGTTATCGGTTCGGCATACGCCCTGATTTTCTGGATTCAGAACATCGGTCTTTGGCTCTTCCCGCTGCTTATTGGCAAAGTACTTGATGCAACAAATCCTGAGGGCACCAGTCCTACGGAACTCAACTACACTGCTCCGCTGGTGATGCTTGCATGCCTTGGTGTTGCAGCACTCGTGCTAGGTCTTGTTCTCAAAGTTGTTGACAAGAAGAAAGGTATCGGCCTTGAGGAGCCTAACATCCAGTAACATATAGAAACAACAAGAATATAAGGACTGCTGCCAACAAGGCGGCAGTCTTTTGTTTTTGAAAAAATCCGTACTTTCTTGAAAAAATCTTAATGATTTAAACCTCTCTAACCTTACGGGGTCAAACAATTGTATTAACCCAAAAGAATGAAGTTATGAAGAAGTTAATGATTATGATGGCAGCAATGTTTCTTACAACATGCGCCGTAGCACAAGAGAGTAATGAAAACAGCGTAAAGAATGCTCCAGCGATAACCGAGAAGCCCCAGATGAAGAAGATGCCGCGCAAGCCGATGGATCCGACGGCAAAAATGGCACGCGAACTGGACTTGACTCCCGAACAGATGACAAAGGTACGCGAACTTAACGCAAAGTATCCCGAACTCTTCCGCCACCATGGACGGCCTCATCACCCACACCAGAAGGACATGAAGGCTAAGAAGGACTTCAAAAAGATAGACGGAAAGAAGAAGTTCGAAGGCAAGAAGTTCGAGAAGAAGAAAATGGATCCCACTAAGCACAAGGAAATAAGGGAGAAGTACGACAAGGAACTGAAGGGAATACTCTCAAAGAAGCAGTTCAAGAAGTACAACGAGCTGCAGGAGAAGCGCAAGAACTTCAGAGACCAGCGCCCACCGATGGAGCCCAAGAAAGAGGCTAAAAACTAAGTTTTGCCAGTCGCTGACGCAATTGTTCGGCTAAAGCCTTACGAATTCCCAGACGTATCTGACACGTGTTGTCATACGTCTGGGATATTATTTTAGGATTCATGTCCTTCACAACTTTCATCACTTGGTTCATCATGACGTAGGGGAAATCGTAAGTCACTTCCTCCTCTACCTGTCTGACTTCTGTCTCGGCGTGGGCAAGAGCATCGGCTGCTGCCTCACGATAAGCAACGATAAGTCCGCCGGTACCAAGATTCACGCCGCCATAGTAGCGAACCACAACAATCAGAACATTAGTCAGCTCCTGTGAGTTTATCTGTCCCAGAATGGGTTTGCCGGCAGTCGACGAAGGC
>JAFTFC010000122.1 GCA_017449725.1 Prevotella sp.
GATAGAACACAGGAACCATAGGTGACTCGGAAATCTTTGCCATCACCTGGAATTTATCAAACTTAGCCATTTTTCTGTTTACTTTTTTGCCTGTTTACCATTATCTCAGAACACGTCCGTTAGCATTACCACCTGCAAGAGACTCTACTTCGTCAGCACCAACGAGGTTGAAGTCACCATTGATAGTGTGCTTCAGAGCAGAAGCAGCAACAGCAAACTCGAGAGCCTCGCCCTGAGTCTTCTTTGTCAGCAGACCGTGGATCAGACCACCAGAGAATGAGTCGCCACCACCAACGCGGTCGATGATAGGATTGATCTCGTAACGCTTTGACTGATAGAACTCCTTACCATCATAGATAAGAGCCTTCCAGCCATTGAATGTAGCAGAATAGCTCTCACGGAGAGTAGAAACAACATACTCGAAGCCGAACTCTTCCTTCATCTGCTTGAATATCTTCTCGTATCCGCTGGCATCAGTCTTACCGCCTTCTACGTCTGCATCGGGCTTGAAACCGAGGCAGAGTTCTGCGTCTTCCTCATTACCGATACATACGTCAACATACTTCATAAGAGGACGCATGATAGAGATAGCCTTCTCTGAAGTCCACAGCTTCTTACGGAAGTTAAGGTCAACAGAAACCTTTACACCGTGGCGCTTAGCAGCCTCGCAAGCCAGCTTTGTCAGTTCAGCAGCCTTGTCAGAGATAGCGGGTGTGATACCACTCCAGTGGAACCAAGCAGCACCTTCCATGATTGCATCGAAGTCGAAGTCAGAAGGATCAGCCTCAGCGATAGCACTGTGAGCACGGTCGTAGATAACCTTTGAAGGACGCATCGACGCACCTGTCTCAGCATAGTAGAGACCAACGCGCTCACCACCGCGTGCTATAAAGCGTGTGTCAACACCATAGCGGCGAAGTGCATTAACGGCAATCTGACCAATCTCGTGCTTCGGCAACTTAGTTACGAGGTAAGCCTCATGACCGTAGTTTGCAACCGATACAGCAACATTTGCCTCACCACCGCCAGGGATGATGCGGAATGACTCACTCTGAATGAAACGGTCGTTACCGTTTGGAGAAAGGCGAAGCATGATTTCACCTAAAGTTACGATTTTTGCCATAAGTTAAATTGAATTTGTTGTTTTGAAATGTTTATAGATTATCTTGTAATTTTGTTCTTTTTCACGATTAGACATTTTCTGTGTGCAAATATACAAAGAAAATTCAGATTAAGACAAACAAAAATCAAAGAAAATGCTTTTTTTAAGAAAAAAGTTAGTGTGTTTTCGCACAATTGTATTTTTTTTACTATTTTTGCACTCGAAACCACAAAGTGTGTTCGTAAACATATAAATCATTCTGAGGAACAATGGCACAAAAGGTACGAATAAAAGACATTGCTGAGAAGTCTGGCGTTTCGGTGGGTACTGTAGACAGAATCCTGCACAACCGGCCAAACGTGTCGAAATCGGCACGCGAGAAGGTTGAAAAGGTGCTCAAGGAAATCAACTACCAACCAAACATGTATGCCAGCGCGCTGGCTTACAACAAGTCGTACAATTTCCGAATCATAATGCCCCGCCACGACAGCGAGACATACTGGGAAGAAATCGAGGAAGGAGCGATGAGGGCGTGCGAGGCACGGCGCGACTTCCACATCGACGTCACCATCCACCGATACGAGCGTTTCAATACCGACGACTATGCCGAGAAGTTCAACGAGATACTGGATTCAGCGCCTAACGGAGTGATTATTGTTCCGAGCGAATTGGAAATTACGAAACAGTTCACAGACATCCTCCATTTGAAGGAAATTCCCTTCATTCTTCTTGACTCATATATGCCAGACCTTCGTCCGTTGTCATTCTACGGTCAGGACTCGTTCAGCAGCGGATACTTCGCTGCCCGCATGCTGATGCTTCTGGCTCATGACGACAAAGAGATAATGCTCATGAAACAGACCAAGAACGGCAAGGTGGCAAGTAAGCAGCAGGCAAACCGCGAGGTGGGATTCCGGCACTACATGCGCGACCACTTCCCCTCGGTGACTATCCACGAACTGGACCTGCCGCTCGACAAGACCCGCGAGGAGAACGAGGCTACGCTGGAGAAGTTCTTCCACAACCATCCTGCCCTCCACCATTGTGTGACGCTAAGTGCCCGCGCCCACGTTGTGGGGGAGTTCCTGTTGCGCACCAACAAGCGCAATATCCAGATAATGGGCTACGACATGGTGGAGAAGAATGCCGTATGCCTGCGCGAGGGGTCTATCTCGTTCCTCATTGCCCAGCATGCCTACATGCAAGGCTACAACTGTGTTGACACACTCTTCAAGGCAATTGTTCTAAAGCAGGAGGTGGCACCGGTAAACTACATGCCTATCGAGTTGCTCACCAAGGAGAATGTAGACTTCTACAGAAGGACACAGTCGTAACATCGTAATCACGTAATACCGTAATAACGTAATAACGTCATAACGAAATATCGAAAACAATAATAATACAAAAAACACTATGGAAACATCTGCTATTATCAAAATCAACCCTGCCGACTCTGTGGTAGTGTGCCTCCGCCCAATCAAGAAGGGTGAGACAATCAATGTTGACAACAAGTCAATAACAGTTCTTCAGGATACACCTGCCGGACACAAGGTGCTCATCAACGACGCACCCCAGGGCACCAATATCATCAAGTACGGCTACCCCATCGGACATGCCCGCCAAGACCTCAAGGCAGGCGAATGGGTTAACGAGAACAACCTGAAGACAAACCTCGCAGGAACTCTCGAGTACGAGTATCATCCCGTAAACGAGAAGCTCAACATACCAAAAGTTGACCGCACTTTCAATGGCTACGTACGCAAGAACGGTGAAGTAGGCATTCGCAACGAAGTATGGATTGTACCTACCGTAGGATGCGTCAATGGTATTGCAGAACGTCTGGCTTCCCAGCTCGAGAAAGAGACAGGGCTCGACGGTATCGACGCTGTTCACGCTTGGCATCATAACTTTGGATGCTCACAGCTCAGCGGCGACCACGAGAATACCCGCAAGGTGCTGCGCGACATCGTGCTCCATCCCAATGCAGGAGCAGTGCTCGTACTCTCATTAGGATGCGAGAACAACCAGCCCGACCAGTTTGAGAAACTCCTCGGCGACTACGACAAGTCGCGCATCCGTTTCCTCATCACCCAGAAGGTTCAGGGCGACGAGATGGAAGAGGGAATGAAGATTCTGCGCGAGCTCTACCAGATAGCACGTCAGGACAAGCGTACCGAATGTCCTCTGAGCGAACTGCGCGTGGGTCTGAAGTGCGGCGGCTCCGACGGTTTCAGCGGTATTACCGCTAACCCGCTCGTCGGCGAATTCTCCGACTTCCTCGTGGCTCAGGGCGGAACGTCAATTCTCACCGAAGTACCTGAGATGTTCGGTGCTGAGACAATACTAATGAACCGTTGTGAGACTCCCGAACTGTTCCAGCAGACCGTAAGCCTCATCAACGACTTCAAGGAGTACTTCCTCAGCCATGGTGAGCCCGTCGGCGAAAATCCTTCTCCGGGAAACAAGGCTGGCGGTATCTCTACCCTCGAAGACAAGGCGCTGGGATGTACACAGAAGTGCGGACGTGCTCCCGTCAGCGGAGTGCTCGGCTACGGCGACCGTTTGCAGGTGAAGGGTCTCAACCTCCTCTCTGCTCCGGGTAACGACCTCGTGGCTGCCACGGCTCTTGCTTCTGCCGGATGCCAGATAGTTCTCTTCACAACGGGTCGTGGAACGCCCTTCGGTACGTTCATCCCCACAATGAAGATATCCACCAACAGCGATCTCTACAACCGCAAGCCCAACTGGATTGACTACAATGCCGGTCAGCTGGTTGACGGTGTAGACATGAAGACCGTCCTCGACGGATTCATCGATAAAATCATTGCCATCGCCAACGGTGAGAAGTCACGCAACGAAATAAACGGTTACAGCGAGATAGCAATCTTTAAGAACGGAGTAACACTGTGAGCCATAAGAGAGGACTTTTAGCACTGTCACCACTTCTGGTGTTCATAATACTTTATTTAGTCACGAGCCTCGTCGCTCGTGACTTTAATAAGGTTCCTCTCACTGTGGCTTTCATGATTAGCAGCATCTACGCCATTGCCATCAGCGGAGGTATGTCGGTGCAGAAGCGCATGGACATATATACCCGAGGAGCCTCCTCGGGCAACCTCATCACGATGCTGTGGATATTCGTTATGGCGGGCGCCTTTGCCAACGCTGCCAAGGACATGGGTAGCATCGACTCCACGGTGGCTCTCACGGTGAAGTATCTCCCCGGCAACTGGCTCCTCTCAGGACTCTTCGTCGCCGCCTGCTTCATCTCTCTTAGCATCGGCACCAGCGTGGGTACCATCGTTGCCCTCGTACCGATAGCAGCTGGCATCGCTTCATACACCGAATTCTCAACGGGATTCCTAACTTCTATCGTGGTAGGAGGAGCTCTCTTTGGCGACAATCTCTCGTTTATCAGCGACACCACCATTGCTGCCACCCAGACTCAGGGCTGCCGCATGGCGGATAAGTTTCTTGCCAACTCGTTCATCGTCATGCCTGCCGCCTTTGTCATCGTAGTGCTCTACGTGGTCTTGGGGCGCGATATCTCGATGCCCCCATCCATGACAGACATCTCCCTGGTGCGCGTCATTCCCTATATCGCCGTTCTGGTGGCTGCCATCTGCGGCATGAATGTCATGGCTGTTCTTGCCATCGGCATTGCCCTCACGGGCATTATCGGCATTTCCCAGGGCACTTACGACCTCTACGGATGGTTCTCGAGCATGGGAACGGGCATTCTCAACATGAGCGAACTGATAATCATCACCATGATGGCAGGCGGACTGCTCGAAATCATCAAGGACAAGGGCGGAATAGACTATATAATCCAACGGCTTACACGACACATCAACGGCAAGCGGGGAGCAGAACTCTCCATAGCGGCACTCGTAAGCCTTACCAACATCTTCACCGCCAACAACACCGTCGCCATAATCACCGTCGGCGGCATTGCCCGCAACATTTCCGAGGTCTACGGCATCGACCCGCGCAAGTCGGCATCCATCCTCGACACCTTCTCGTGCTTCGTTCAGGGCATCATCCCCTACGGTGCACAGGTGCTCATGGCTGCCGGTCTGGCAAAGATTAGTCCCATAGACATAGTGCCATATCTCTTCTACCCCATGGCAATAGGCGTTGCCGCACTTCTCTCAATACTTTTCAGATACCCTAAACGCTACAGTTGATGATGAACGTACTGACACGCAACTACTTCCGTATGCTCCGTCAGGGAGCCTTTGGTGAGAAACAGCCCATGGAGCCGATGTCACAATACAAGTGGCAGCAGCTGCGACTGCGGGCACGCTCAGAGCACACCGAGCAGTATCTGCCCGACAGCGACGTTCCACAAAAGGGCTTAAGCGGACTTTCCAACTACAAGAAGAGCCGCCGCCATCGAAGCATCGAGAAGGCAGAATACCACTCTATCGACACCTCGCTCCACTCGCTCGACTTCCTGCACCTCATGGCGTTCAACGTCCATAGCACAATGATTGGCGAGACACGCATCGACGGCATCATTGAAATGGGACGTTTCCTGCGCACCAAGGGCGACAAGGTGGACTTCCTTAAGGTAGAGCAGTGGCTCCACAAGATGGGTATCTACAAACTGTCACAACTGCATGCAGCTATTCTCATAGAACTCTTCGGATTCTCGCTCGACGAGCTGCCTTTCATACAGCACTCTACCCGCGATGCCATCCGACTGGCTGCCGAAGACCGGAAACTCACCACCGCCTTCCTTACCCGCTACCCGGGAGCCACTCTCCACAGCATGCTCACACGTCTGCATACCAGTATCACCGAGATTGAGGAATGACCATCGACCTTCGCGTCATACACACCACCGATGTTCACGGGACATTCTTCCCTTTCGACTTCATCAACCGCAGGGATGCCGACGGTTCGCTGGCCCGTGTGGCTACCTATGTCGAAAAGCTGCGGCGTGAATATGGCGACCGTCTGCTACTGCTCGACGGAGGAGACATCTTGCAGGGACAGCCGACATGCTACTTCAGCAACTTCGTAGAACCGCACCGCGAGAACCTTGCCGCCAAGGTTACCAACTATATGCACTACGACGCCGTGGCTTTCGGCAATCACGACGTTGAGACCGGACATGCCGTCTACGACAAGTGGATTACCGAGGTGGAATGCCCCGTCCTCGGAGCCAACATCATAGACACACGGACCAACGAGCCTTATGTGCGTCCATATACGATTCTCGAACGCCAGGGCATCCGCATCGCCATCCTCGGACTGCTCACCCCCGCCATTCCCCATTGGCTCAACGAGGAACTATGGAAAGGGCTCCGCTTCGATGCCATGGTTGCCTCTGCCCGTCACTGGATGCAGGTAATAAGGCAACAAGAGCAGCCCGACCTCGTCATCGGACTCTTCCATTCGGGAGCCGAGGGCGGCATCACCACCGCCGAATACAGCGAGAACGACTCTTTGCGCGTGGCTCGCGAAGTTCCCGGCTTCGACCTTGTGCTCTTCGGGCACGACCATCATCGCTTCAGCGGCACTGTTATCAACACCGAAGGGCAGTCAGTACTGTGTCTTGATCCCTCGTGCAATGCCCTTATGATAAGCGATGTCCTTGTCCGTCTCGACATCCGCCAAGGAAAGGTTGCCGGCAAGCATATCGATGGTTCTGTCGTTAACATTGCCCACCTGCCCGAGAGTCCTTCCTTCATGGAGCATTTCCACAGCGACATCAGCGACATACAAGCCTACGTGGACCGTCCACTCGGAGAGTCAGATAGTTATATGTACACGCGCGACAGTTATTTCGGCAACAGTGCTTTCAGCGACTTCATTCACCGCCTGCAACTCTCCATCACCCACGCAGACATTTCGTTCAATGCTCCCCTGACCTTCGACACCTGCATCCCTCACGGCACCATACACATGTCCGACATGTTCAACCTCTACCGCTACGAGAACCAGCTCTACGTCCTGCGCCTTACCGGCGAAGAAGTTCGGCGACATCTCGAACTGAGCTACGACCGCTGGATATGCACCATGCATTCACCCTCCGACCCGCTAATGAAGATGGAGCGCCACTGGTTGTCCGGTGCCAAGCGATGGATATACCTTTTTTCCAACCTCGCTTTCAATTTCGACTCTGCCATGGGAATCGACTACGAGGTAGACGTGCGCCGTCCGTTCGGTGAGCGCATCCGCATCCTCCGTATGTCCGACGGGCGCCCCTTCTCTCCCACCGCCACCTATCGTGTAGCCATGCACAGCTACCGGGGCAATGGCGGCGGCGAGCTGCTCACCCTCGGTGCCGGCATTCCCCACGACGAATTGAAGAACCGCCGCGAATGGCAGAGCGACTGCGACCAGCGCCACTATCTCACTCAGGAAATTCTCCGTCAGGGCACCATCCATCCCCGCCCTGCCCACAACTGGCGCTTCGTTCCCGAGGAATGGACCCGTCCCGCCATTCTCCGCGACCGCCGCCTGCTGTTCGGGGAATAAAACCACTTCGTACGTATTTTTCTTTCGAAAAGTTTGTAGGATATAAAATTATTCTCTATCTTTGCAGCGGTATCGGGGGAGAATTCCCGAACCGCAGATGCATTAGCTTATTATTTCGCACTTACCGAAGAAGCCTAGGAAACTAATTTGGAATAGTTCGATTTAAGAAGCAGAGGGAACGCCGAAGGAAGGCATCCCCATTACAACCTATATAACGCTATGCACACGCTTTGGCGTGGAGCATTCTTATAAGGTTGTAGGGGTTCCAATTCCTAGGCTCGCCCCTCAGGTAAGTGCATAAGAGTGGCCACGCCATTTTTGTGTCCTTTCCGTTTATGTCGCTGCTTAAACAATAACCAAGAAATAATATTTACTAACCTAATGAACCGATGGGCCGATGGGATATAACTGGCGACAAGCTTTTATGAAAAATATTTTAATATTGGCAATTGGAGCAATAATCCTAACAGGTTGTGCTACTTCAAAAACATGGCACAAAGGACAGGCAGAATGGATGCGTGTACAGATTCATGAAAACTTTGATTACAACAAAGCTTTTGCAACAGCTATAGACCTATTGTCTGAAAAGTATGAAATGGAAATGATAAACAAAGATGGTGGTTATGCTCGTACCGCACCTAATTATTATAAGAAAAGCAATGGTAAGAGTGATGATAAAAAGCGTGTTAGAATAACCCTGAAGTTTAACCATGATAGAACACAATTATCTGTTAAGACAGATGTTCAAAAGAAAAAGGATGACGAATGGATAGATGGCTATGATACAAAACTAGGAAGACAGGTACGTGAAGATCTTCAAGGCGTTTTACAATAAATTAATTGCTTGCAAATTAAGTAATAGTCCTTTTCTTATCTGAAGAAAAAAGATGTGCCAAGTACACAATCAAAAGTACACAACGGAAATCCGTTGTGTACTTTTTTATATCACCCCTGTTCTACAAGCATGCGCCCAATCTCATTAAGGGCAACGAAGCGGTAGCGCTTCGAGGTATGGGGGACGGCGGTATAGGCGAAATGCTTGGCTTCTGCCTTCCTGCGGATGGCTTCTTCCAGAGCCTTGACGACAGCGGGGTTTTCGTAGGCGCTCTCCTTGGGTTCCAGCAACAGCAGGCGACCTTGTGAGCAGGCTTCGAAATAGACTCCACCAGGTTTGTAGTAACGCTCATGAGGAGAACCCTCGGCAGGGTAACCGTCGGCAAGGAGTACCACCAAAGGGAAGCCATGCTCACGGACGGTTCGTGCTATGAGTTTCTCGCCGTCGCTGATGGCGGCGGTATAGGTGACAGCGCCATTACGGGCTGCCGCCAACACATCATTTAAGCGCTTAGCGATGGTATCTTCGCTGGCGCTCCGCGCCATCTCCACTAACTGGCGGTCGTGCCATTGTAACAGGAAATGGTTGCCCATAGAGGTGAAGGGTAAGCCGCAGAGTTCTGTATTCCTGTGCATACGGAAGAGGTCGGGGTTATGTCTTTTCAGCCAAAGGCGGCGCGGGTTGTCCTTGACATAGTCAATCATCCTGTGCAGCTGACCAGGGGCATGGAGGATGCGCTCGTGGTAGTAGGCTTTGTCTTGTTGCCAGATGCTTCCTCTGCCCGCAAAGATGCGGGCGAAATGCACGGGGGCACCTGAGGATATATTTCCGTGCACTTCGGTGGCGTTCTCGCCGCTATGATAGTATTCCTCTTTATAGACCTTGGTGCAGCCGCTCTTGAATCCCCGCACCACCGCCCCGATGCTTTGCGGAAGCGGTTCAAGGACTTGGATAACCAGATGAACATGGTCGGGCATAACCATCTGTGTCAGTACCTTCAGGGCATAGCCTTTCGGCTTGTAGAACTGTGCAAGCCCGCTGAGCATCTGGAAGACGCGCCGCCCGAAAGGGTTGAGCCTGACAAAAGCCGTCTCAGCGCTCTCGCCCTCGAGTGTTCCGAACAGCGGATAGCGCCCCTCCACAGGCAGAGTGAAGTGATAAATGGCACGTCCCCGGTAGTCCCATCCCTTTTCACGATGGTGCCGCAAGGGGTCAACTGGTATCCCTAACCTCTCTCCATTGCCTTTTGTCTGTGCCATACCTTATAGATTTCTAATTATGTCACAAAGGTACAAAGAATATTAGAAACCTAAGGGTTTAGGAGGAAAAAATCTACGAAAAGACATGGTATTACTATTTATCTAAGCATGCTGTACTCCAAAAGCAAGTATGTGGTTATGGGTCGGTGGGTCCATGGAATAGGGTCGGTGGAGCGATGGTTATTCCAAGGTCGGAGTATGGTATAGGTTTGTCGGGAAATTCTCTAGAGAATTTTCGACCGAGGTTATTCCATAGTCGAACCGTGGTATAAGCATCACGAAGAATTTTCTAGAGAATTTCCCACCGAGGTTATGGTTTACTAAAACCGAGGTTATTCCTCGGTTGAAGCGAGGTTACGGCTCGCTGACAGTGAGGTTACGGCTCGTTTCGGGAGAGGTTACGGCTCGCTGACAGTGAGGTTACGGCTCGCTTCGGGGCGCTAATCACTTCGTGACATGAAATTTTTCGCTTCAAAGGGTGTTAGGGTGTTGTAGCC
>JAFTFC010000123.1 GCA_017449725.1 Prevotella sp.
TTCATAATTTTTTGTAACTTTGCCCCGTGAAAAAATTATTTATAGAGACATACGGATGTCAGATGAACGTTGCAGACAGCGAGGTAGTAGCCTCGGTGATGCAGATGGCAGGCTATGAAACATGCGAAAATGCCGAGGAAGCCGATGCCGTTTTTCTGAACACTTGCTCTGTTCGTGACAATGCCGAACAGAAGATATACCATAGATTGCAGGAACTGAGAGCCCACCACCCGTCAGGGAAACTTATAATCGGTGTGCTGGGATGTATGGCTGAAAGAGTCAAGGACGACCTCATTGAGAACCACGGAGTAGACCTCGTGGCAGGTCCCGATGCCTACCTGTCGCTGCCAGACCTCATTGCTCAGACGGAAATGGGACAGAAAGCCATGAACATAGAACTGTCGCTGAGCGAGACCTACAAGGACATCGTGCCACAGAGAATAGGTCTGGGTCATAAGGTTGGCGGATATGTAAGCATAATGCGCGGATGTAACAACTTCTGCCACTACTGCATCGTGCCATACACCCGCGGCAGGGAGCGTTCGAGAGACGTGGAGAGCATACTGCGCGAGGTGCGCGACCTCCGCGACAAGGGGTTCAAGGAGGTAACGCTGCTGGGGCAGAACGTAAACAGTTATAGTTTCAGTGTCAGCGATGATATTTCAGACACAAGGGAAATAGCTTTTCCCGAACTGCTACGGCGGGTGGCAGAGGCAGTGCCCGAGATGCGGGTGCGCTTCACCACCAGTCACCCCAAGGACATGAGCGATGAGACACTGCACGTAATTGCCGAAGTGCCGAATGTATGCAAGCACATCCACCTGCCAGTACAGAGCGGTTCTGACAGGATACTTAAACTGATGAACCGCAAGTATACCCGCGAATGGTATATGGGCAGGGTGGAAGCAATACGCCAGATTATTCCCGACTGCGGACTGTCTACCGACATCTTCGTGGGTTATCACAGCGAGACGGAGGAAGACCACCAACTGAGTCTGTCGCTGATGCGCGAGGTGGGTTACGACTCCGCCTTCATGTTCAAATACTCCGAGCGCCCCGGCACATACGCCTCGAAGCACCTGCCCGACGATGTTCCCGAGGAAGTGAAGCTGCGCCGACTTTCCGAACTTATCAACATCCAGACAGAGATATCTGCTGAGCGTAACAGACAAGACGTGGGCAAGACTTTTGATGTACTGATTGAAGGTTTCTCGAAGCGCAGCCGAGAGCAGTTGATGGGACGTACGGAGCAGAACAAGGCAGTAGTGGTGGACAAAGGCAATCACCACATCGGTGAGACAATACCGGTGGAAATAACCAGTTCGACAAGTGCGACACTGCTTGGAAAGGTAAAAGAGTAAAATGGTAAAAAAGCAAAAAGCCAGATGAAGGATTTTATAAAAGTACTCCTCAGATTCGTGCCGCCATACAAGAAGTACCTGGCGCTGACGGTAATCTTCAACATACTGTCGGCGATACTTAACATCTTCTCATTCGCTGCCATCATCCCTATACTGAACATCCTGTTCAAGACCGAGGAGTCGCTGCGTCAGGTGGACTTCATCCCCTGGTCAGAAGGAGACCTGAAAGACACCGTGAGCAACAATATGAACTACTACGTGCAGGAACTGATACTCGACGTTGGTCCTACGACGACTCTGCTGCTCATCGGAATGTTCCTCGCTTTCGCCACATTCCTGAAGACAGGAGCCTACTTCCTTTCTTCGGCTTCGATAATACCGATAAGAACAGGTGTGGTGCGCGACATCCGCAACCAACTGTACCAGAAAATTACCGCCCTGCCACTCGGGTTCTTCTCCGAGGAGCGCAAGGGTGACATCATTGCCCGCATGAGCGGTGACGTGCAGGAGATAGAGAGTTCGATAATGTCGAGTCTCGACATGCTGTTCAAGAACCCTATCCTTATCATTGCCTACTTCACTACCCTGATAATCATCTCCTGGCAGCTGACGATATTCACTATTGTCTTTGTTCCGCTAATGGGATGGCTCATGGGATATATCGGAAGAAAACTGAAGCAGAACTCCGTGAAGGCTCAGGCACTGTGGAGCGACACCATGAGTGTGGTGGAAGAGACATTGGGCGGACTGCGCATCATCAAGGCATTCAATGCCGAGGGTAAGATGAACGAGAAATTCGACCGCATAAACAACGAATACCGCGACAACATACAGTGGGTGAACACCCGTCAGCAGATGGCGCACCCCATGAGTGAGTTCCTCGGAACGGTGATGATTATCATTGTGCTGTGGTTCGGTGGTGTTCAGGTACTTAACAATGCCTCGATCAGCGGTTCAACGTTTATCTACTATTTGGTAATCCTCTACAGCATAATCAACCCTCTGAAAGAATTCTCAAAGGCAGGATACAACATCCCCAAAGGACTTGCCTCAATGGAGCGTGTAGACAAGATACTGATGGCGGAGAATGACATCAAAGACCCAGAGGAGCCCAAGCAGATAGAATCGTTCGAACACCAGATAGAATTCCGCAACGTCTCCTTCGCATACCGCGACCACGACGGCGGTAAGGAACTGCACTACGTGCTGCGCGACATTAACCTTGTTATTCCTAAGGGAAAAACCATCGCCATCGTAGGTCAGAGCGGTAGCGGAAAGTCGACTTTGGTAGACCTCATTCCGCGCTACTACGACGTGCAGGAAGGAGAGGTGCTCATCGACGGCATCAACGTGAAGGACCTTGCCGTGCACGACCTGCGCAAGCTTATCGGTAACGTGAACCAAGAGGCTATACTCTTCAACGACTCGTTCCGTAACAACATCTCATTCGGTGTGGAGAATGCTACGCAGGAAGAGATAGAGGCTGCGGCGAAGATTGCCAATGCCCATGAGTTCATTACAAACTCAGACGAGGGCTACGACACCAACATCGGTGATCGCGGCGGCAGACTCTCGGGCGGACAGCGCCAGCGAGTAAGCATAGCCCGCGCCATACTGAAGAACCCGCCGATACTTATCCTTGACGAGGCTACCTCGGCACTTGACACCGAGTCAGAGCGACTGGTGCAGGACGCCTTGGAGCGACTGATGAAGACCCGCACGACCGTGGCCATTGCCCACCGCCTGTCGACAATCAAGAACTCCGACGAAATATGCGTGCTGCATGAGGGACGCATCGTGGAGCGCGGAACCCATCAAGAACTTCTCCAGATGGACGGCTACTACAAAAAACTGAATGACATGCAGAGCCTGTAGGTAATGCATAATTCATAATATAGATGAAAGGACGACTGCTATATCTGGTGCGATTCTACCTGACGACGGTACTGCTGTTCGTTATTGCCAAGGTAGTGTTCATGTTCTGCAATGGTGCCGGACACGACATCGCAGTTACCGACGTGTGGCAGGTCGTCAGCCACGGGCTTTCTCTCGACCTGAGCGTCTCGCTCTACCTGCTCATCGTTCCTTTTCTATTTGCCGTTTCCACCATTTTCTTTGGAACACAAAGATTGTCACGCATAATCATGTCTGCCTATAACCTGTTTGTTGCCGTCATCCTGGCACTAACATTCGTGGCAGACACAAGTCTATACGCTTTCTGGCAGTTCAAGCTCGACGCCTCGTGCCTGCAATATCTGGAGACACCAACCGAGGCAATGGCAAGTGTCACTGGAACATACATCGCCGTGCGCGTATTGCTGTTCGTCGTTATCGTCAGCCTCATCTACTTCGTATATACCTACCCGAAACATCATCTTGTAAAAAGCAGCCACCGATGGAGAGAAACCGAGGCAGCCATTGTCTGCATTCCGCTCATTATCATCGGTATACGCGGCGGACTCTCTGAATCGACTACCAATATCGGACAGGTGTACTTCTCGCACAACCAGTTCCTAAACCATGCTGCCGTAAATCCGCTGTTCTCGTTCCTCTCATCGATAGGCAAGTCGGGAGATTCCATCATCGGCTACAACTACTTCACTGACGACGAGTGCGCAAGACTTACAGAAGGACTATTCGACACCGACAGCGTGAATCCCGATACACTTCTTAACTCACGTCAGCCGAACATCGTTCTGATAATCATGGAAAGTTGCGGCGGACAGTTCACCCAGATGGGCGGACATCCAGAGATTATGCCCCACCTTAACAGCCTGTCTTCCGAAGGTGTGTTCTTCTCACAATGCTATGCCAACTCATGGCGCACCGACAAGGGTGTGGTAAGCATATTGAGCGGTTATCCGGCTTTCCCCATCACATCGGTAATGAAGATTCCGGAGAAGAGCCGCAAACTGCCATCTATCGCCAGCACGCTGGCTGCTGAGGGCTATTCCACATCTTTCTATTATGGCGGTGACATCAATTTCACCAACATGCGCAGTTACCTCATGTCAACAGGGTATCAGGGCATCTGCTGGAAGAGCGACTTCAGCTATTCGGAGCAAAACACTGCCAAGTGGGGTGTTCGCGACGACATAATGTTCAACACGCTCCTCAGCGATATCAAGCATGAAAAGGCAGACCACTGGATGAAGACGCTGCTCACTCTGTCGAGCCACGAACCATGGGACGTGCCCACGAAGCAACTTGACGATCCCGTCTACAATGCTTTCAACTATCTGGACATTTGCCTTAATGACTTCATCCGGCAACTGCGCCAGTTACCCATTTGGGAGAATCTGCTCGTGGTGATTCTTCCCGACCATGGCTATCGCTACAAAGGCATCAACGAAACTACCCGTCTTTACAACCATATCCCCATGCTTTGGCTGGGAGGAGCCGTGAAAGAGCCTCATCGGGTAGAAGCACTGTGTAACCAGAGTGACCTGCCAGCAACGTTGTTGGGGCAGATGGGACTGTCACACACCGACTTCACTTTCAGCCGCGACGTGGTCGGCAGTAACTATCGTATGCCTACAGCATGGCACACCTTCAACAACGGAGCAACGCTCTATGACTCTACCGGCTTCGTGGCATACGACCTTGATGCCGAAGCCGTAATCGTTCATGAGGGAGATAACACTGAAGAACTGTTGCAACGCTCGAAAGCATTGCTACAGCTTACCTCGCACGACCTGAGAAAGAAATAAGTCAGTCCAGAAACTCTACTTCCTAAAGAAACGGTTCAGGTTCTTTATGGCTGCATCAAACTCTTTGGGCTTGATGCGGTAGTTCTCAACGGGATTCAGATGAGCATCCGTGACATCAATGTAGCCCGCTCCCTCCTTTGTCAGGATGGTATCACCCTCGACAATGAAGGCATAACGCAGTTCATTGCCGACAAAATGCCATAGTCGGGGCGTCTTGTCACTCAGCATTCTACCGTTAGTGTAGTCGGCAATGGGGTTGGTGACACCCAAGTAGTTATGCATCAGTGTCGGCACGAAGTCAAGGTGGGTAGTACGATGACGATGTACGGCTGGTGCCGAGGTTCCAGGTTGATGAATGATTAGGGGAACACCTATCTGATATTGTGAGAAGTTGGAGTTATGCCCCCAGTAGTTCTTATGGTTCTCATTATATTCCTGCGCGTGATCGCCTGTAATCATCACCAGTGTATTGTCATACAGTCCCTGTCGTTTGAGTGCTTCCACTACTTCGCCCACCATCTTGTCGGTCTGATAGGCAGAGTTACGATAGAGATTCCAGAACGGTGTGGGGTCCATGTCGTTGTTGAGCACCGAGAAATTGCCATACTCCCACGACGGCTGGAACCTGTTGAGCAGTTCTTTTGGCAGGCTATAGGCATGAAGGAGGTCGAAGAAGATAAAGATAAAGAAAGGCTTGTCACCATCCTTCAGTTTGGGGAGGTCAGCAATCAGGTCGTTTTTGATTTTCAGGTCGCGCTCGTAAGACGTTTTGCCAGATGTTGATACGCGCAGGTTGGGCACATGCTGGAACAACATACGACTGAACGGCGGATTCTCGAGCGTGGCACTGGGATAGGAGCGGAAGTCGTAACCCAACTCGAGCAACTGGTCTACCAGCAGAGGACTGGTACGACTGACTTCGAAGGCAGACCAATAGTAGGGCTGCAAACCCGTAAAGATTCCAAACACTGAGAATGACGTGCCGTTGCCACAACTAACATGGTTCTGATACCACTGTTCCTCATGCGCCAGTTTCCATAAGTTGGGCATACACTCCTCGGTGAGCGAACGGCGGCTCCAAGAGTCAATAAGAATCATAACGATATTCTGATGTGCCACCTTTGTTGTGTCTGTCTGCAATGGGTTAAGAGGATAGACAAGATCACCGCCTTCGTCGTCTTCTACAACCATGACATTTCGCTCAACACCCAGACTTCTCATGAAACTCGAGGCTGAGAGCGGGAAGTAGTAAGGCACCAGCTTGGCACTCTTTACCACCGACTGTCTTACGACAAACGAACCATAGACATAGATGCCGTTAGCCACCAACAACGATCCTATAAGCACCGAGACGGCAATCACGGTGTGTCGCCGTTTCCATAGATGCAGCAGCCATGAACTCAACCACCAGCCGCCTACACAGACAGCAACAAGAACTGCCAGCAAGAGTCCTTCAGTGAAATAAAGTTTCGCATCGAAATCGAAAATGTCTCCGGCATTGGGACCGGTCAACATGTTCAGGATGAAACCGTTCAGGTGGAAACGGTAAATCTTGTAAACCTGCATATTGACAAAACCCACAGCTATCAGCAGGCTGACCCCACTGACCAACAGGCAGGCTGCCAACCTGCGCTGTCGCAACAATGCCCACGGCAAAAACAGTACAAGCCACACTGCCAAGACAAGGATGGCAGCATGTGACAAACACGAAGTGATGTAGAACACCCAACCCAGCGCATCCATCGACTGTGCTACAATGTCGCCTTTGATATAAAAAACCAATAGCAGTCCGCCCAGAAGCGTTGCTAAAACATAATATATAAATCCCTGTTTCACGAGTTTCATGGGTACAAAGATAAAAAAAAATCAAGAAATAAGTCTAATAGGTGAAAAATAATTATAAATTATTTACTACCTTTGTCCCCATGAAATCAACAATAATCCGATATCTTTCGCCTCTGGTGTCCGTATTGTGGAACCTGGCGATGGCTTACGTGGTATATTTTATTGCCCGCGTGGTGTTCATCGCTGAAAACTACAGTCTCTATGCTGACAACCTGTCGGGGACTCACCTAATGGAG
Organism: Prevotella sp.; assembly: GCA_017449725.1. Classification (GTDB taxonomy): domain Bacteria; phylum Bacteroidota; class Bacteroidia; order Bacteroidales; family Bacteroidaceae; genus Prevotella. The sequence continues at coordinate 7,153 of JAFTFC010000123.1, forward strand.
ATGCTACGGGGCGGTGTCATGTTTGACACAACGGCCATCCTCTATACCAATGTCCTTTGGGTAGCGATGGTGCTTTTGCCGCTCCCCTTGAAGGAAACGCCTGTCTATCACCGCCTTTGCCGTTGGGTGTTCGTCGTGATCAACACGCTGGCACTCGCCATCAACCTGATTGACACCGTCTACTTCCGCTTTTCCATGCGGCGTACCACCACAACCATCTTTCAAGAGTTCTCCAACGAGAACAACCTGGGTAGCATCTTCCTGAAAGAAGCCGTCAGCCACTGGTACTTCTTTGTCCTTGCAGCCGCAGTGGCTTGGGGGCTATGGAAGGGTTATCGACAGCACACACTCCGTCACGGAGAGGTCGATTGGCGGGGCGTTTTTGGGGCAGAACTGCTGACGCTCTTGGCTTTTGTGCCTTTCTGTGTTGCCGGCATGCGCGGCGGATGGACGCGCGACATTCGTCCCATCACCATCTCCAATGCCAACAACTATTGTAATCGTCCCTCGGAGACGGGCATCGTGCTCAACACGCCTTTCTCACTGATTCGCACCATCGGCAAAAACAATTTCGAGGTCATTGCATACTTCACTCCTCAGCAGTTGGATGACATCTACACCCCCATCCATAAGCCTTCCTGCCGTCGACCGTTCTCCGGCAAGAACGTGGTGGTCATCATCATCGAGAGTTTCGGACGCGAGTACATTGGTGCCTATAACCGAGAGAAAGGCTACAAGAGTTACACGCCGTTTGCCGACTCCCTGATACAGCATTCGCTGACCTACCGCTACAGTTACTGCAATGGTCGGAAGTCCATTGACGGCATGCCGTCAATCCTTTCGAGCATTCCCATGTTCGTGGAACCGTTCTTCCTGTCGCCCTATAGCGTGAACCACGTGTCGGGTTTGGCTGACTGTCTGAACGGAAAAGGCTATGAGACCGCGTTCTTCCATGGTGCAGAACGCGGTTCTATGGGCTTCCTTGCCTTCGCCAGCGCCACGAAGTTTAAGCAGTATTACGGCAGGGAAGACTATGCTGCCGACACCCGTTTCGGCGGCGACAAGGACTTCGACGGCTGGTGGGGTATCAGCGACGAGCCCTTCATGCAGTACTATTGCCAGAAAATGACCGACATGAAGCAACCTTTCATGACAGCCCTGTTCACACTGTCGAGCCATCATCCTTTCCGTGTCCCCGACCCCTACAAGGACGTATTCCCCGAAGAGGAGCTGCAGATCCACAAAGTTATCCGCTACACCGACATGGCACTGCGCCACTTCTTTGAGGCAGCAAGCAAGCAACCGTGGTTTGAAAACACTATCTTCGCCATCACCAGCGACCACACCAGCATGTCTAATCACCCGGAATATACTACAGATTTGGGTGGTTTCTGCTCACCCGTCATATTCTATGACCCGTCGGGAGAAATGGGAACAGGCATGATGGACGCCATTGCCCAGCAGATAGATATCATGCCCACACTGCTTGAGCACCTCGGCTACGACAAGCCCTACCTTTCATTTGGCATCGACCTGCTCAGCACGCCCGCAGAAAACACGTGGGCGGTGAACTATCTGGACGGCATCTATCAGTATGTCAAGCATGGCTACGTACTACAGTTCGACGGTGAGCACACCCGTGCCGTCTATGCACTGAGTGACGAACTCATGAAGAATAACCTTATCGGCAAAGTGCCTCAACAGGCACAGATGGAGCGCGAACTGAAAGCCATCATCCAACAATACATGCAGCGCATGACAGAAAACCGACTGACTCCTTAGTCAGTCGGTTTTCATGTTATAGTTAAATCAGAATCGTTGAGAGGGTTTCTCTTTTTCATGAACCTTGCCGTCGATTATCTCAAACCGACGGTTAAACCGCTCACGAGTACGTTTCCAGCGGTCGTGTGTCCACAGATAGCACTCGGGTTGTTTCTTAATAGACTCTTCCAAAAGTTCGAAATACTTGTCTGTAAGTTTGAAATCTTCAACCTCTTGCGACTCACGGGTTATCAGCTTGAACTCCGCCTCATAGTAGCCACGCCCTTTACGTTGCACGTCAAGATAGAACGTGGCATGATTCAGTTTCTTGGCTATGCGCTCCGAACCGGTAAATACTGCCGTGTCGTGGTGCAAGAACTGTGTCCAATGGTGGATGCTCCACCAGAAAGGTGCCTGATCGGCGATATAACCAATAACGACGGGTTTGCATGCCTTTTGATAAACCAGCAGTCGCCGCAATGTTTCGTTCATTGATATGCATACCGCACCAAAACGCTGTCTGATTCTGAGAAAAAGTGAGTCGAAGTCAGCATTCTCAAGGGGATGGTATATCTGTCCACATTGGGCTTTCTCCGACACCCAGAAAGGCAACGAAGTAATCCACTCCCAATTGCCGTAATGCCCTAAATATACTGCGCACGACTGACCATTCTCGATACACTCGTCTACAAGGTCTGTTCCCTTGAACACCACACGACGCTTCATCTCTTCGGGACTGATGGTCATCAGTTTGATGCTTTCCACCAGATAGTCGCAGAACCAATGATAAAACTTCCGCTCGATACTCTTGAATTCCTCGGGTTCGCACTCGGGAAACGAAGTTACGAGATTCACCCATACCGTACGACGCCGATAGCGCAAAATATAGAAGATAATAAAAAACAGCACGTCACTCAAGATGTACAGTACCCGCAAGGGCAGCAATGAGGTGGCATACCACAGCGCATAGACGATATAATATGGTATTTTCTTCATATCTATTGTTTTATTTCGTTCTGACCTATTGATCGTAACTGTCGTTAGCGATGCGTACACTGCCGTTCATGGCAGTCAGTTCGTCGCGCAGGAAACGATATGTGGTTGAGGCGAGTGAATTCTCCTCACGGAAGTGGTTGCCTTGGGCATCCATCAGCCCGCACATCAGGTCGTAAAGCAGGTCGTTTGTCCAGTATCGCTGCCTATTATCGTGCAGGGCTTTTGCACGTTCTGGGCGCTTTTTACGATAGTCATCACCCAACCAAACGGCAAGCGGTATGCGTGTGTCGCGGAATCCGCCGAAGTTTGGCTGCCTGTGGCGGTCGGGCACATCGGCATGGTCGCTGCAATACACCATGGCTTGCAGGTTGAGATGCTGCCTGGCATAGTCGAAGACGCGGTGCAAGACACTATCTGTGTAGTAGATGGTGTTCTTGTAGTTGGTCACCTGGTCGTGGCTGTGTGGCTCTCCCCATTGGCGTGTTTCCTCCTTGAAACGGTTCTCGTAGTTGAAATGGCTGCCTATCAAGTGGAGCACGACCAGATTGTTGCGTTCAGGGCTGACTTCGTCCAAGAATTCCAGCAACGTCTCGTCATATTGTGCCTTGCTGAGTTCCTGCTTGGTCCATTTTGCCACATCAGAGGTATTGGCAACCAAAGTAATTGGGGTATCGGCGGCACCCAAGTGTCCTTGGTTGCTGTACCAATGGACATGATAACCCAGTCGGTGGGCAATGTCAACTATGGAACAAGAGGTGTAGAACTGTCCCCCGTCATACTGGTTATACTCCGTCAGTGCTTTCTCCAGAACGGGCACAGTCTGTATGTCACAACTATAGGCATGTGGGAAAAGGATACATCGGTCGGTGTCGCTACTCAGTTCGTCGAGCCATGGTGTGGTTTGTTCCTCCATCGTAGTGAAAGCACTCATGAAATCGCGCGAAGCCGACTCGCCAATAACCATAATAATGGTATGGGGAGCATCCAGCGGATGTGCCGCACTGACATTGAGACTCTGCAACCGCTGCTGTTGCTGCTCGGTATAAAGACTGTTGTTGACAACATATTCTCTAACGATGGAATAGAGAGACGCAAAGCCTGTACGGACAAACAGCCCATGACGGGGTTTCCAAGTATAGACCATCATAAAGACAACTGTAGCCAGTGCTATGAGCAGTCGCCACAGGTCTAAAGAGCCTGCCATCAGGGGATGACGCAGTGGCATGGCTACAAAGACCACTGCCAGCAGCAGTACGAAGAGCATTGTTCCGGCAACCCTGATCCACGAATAGGAATGCAGAAACTCCAGTATCTCGTTGTAGTCTGTCTCCTGCAACATCTTCATGCCGCTGGCATCCAGAACGTTGTGGCAAGTCAGATAATAGCCCCAAAGCCACACCGGGACAAAACAAAGGACAAACATCACGGCACCTATTACCCATGATGTAGACGGCAGCAGCATCAGCCCGCTGAGTTGTCCATAGAGATAGATGCCGAAAGCGACGTCAATCTGGTTGTCGTAATCGGGTGCATTTCGGCGATGAGTCAGGTGGTAGGTTAGCGGATAGGTCACCATCCACATCACGGCAACAGCCAGTGCCAGCAGTGAAGCGGGCTGCACGGGGGACGTGCCGGTCACAGCCAGAGGAACGACAGCCACCAGTGCTCCTGCCAAGTAGCGCAGCAACTGCTGCAAGTGGGCATTCTTGGCAAGTCCGTGGTTGCAAAGCAGATAGACGGCATAGCCTCCCAGCCACAGCAACAGCATGAGCATTATGTTTTCAGTCAGCGTCATATATGTTCTTTATTAGTTGATAGAAATGTTCGTAGTTAAGTTTTTCCACATAGTCAGTCTTTGCCTGCATACCCAAGCGACTCCTGAGATCGGCATCATCGATGAGTTTTCCGAGGGCATCGGCAAGTTGCTTACAGTCACCTGGCTTCACCAGCAGTCCGTTCCAACCGTCGACGACGTATTCTCGCTGCCCGCCATTGTCGGTAGTGACAACTGGATGACCCTGAGACATGTATTCCTGAGGTGACAAGGGGCATCCCTCGCGCACTATGGAGGGCAGGATGCCGAAGTCGGCACCGGCAACATAGGGTAGGATGGGATGACGGAAACCTGCAAAGACAACTTTCTCAGCGAGTCCGTTCTCAGCAACAAGCTCGTGCAGATGGGCGGTATATGCGTCACTACCCCTGCCTACCATCACCAGACGAAAGTCCTTCTCCTTCAGCTGTGCTACGGCATTCAGCAGACAGTCAAGCCCTTTCTCCTGATCCAGCCTGCCGTGATACATCATCACCACTGTATGCTCTGGTATGTCAAACTCCTTTCTGACATCAACGGCATCAACCTGTTCGGGCAACACGATGCTGGTATGCACAATGCAAAGTTTTTTCCTATCCACATCGGGGTGTGTGCTGAGAAACTCATTTAATGATATTTCGGAGTCGAAGCATATCTTGTCCAACTGCCTGTAAAGCCATCGGTAGAGCAGTGTATTCTTTCCCTGTCGCGTAAGATGGCGGCACATGACGACACGTACATCTTTCCGACCCGCCAGTTTCCTTGCGTAAGCCGCAGTGAAAGCATCCTTGAAGTTGTGGGCATGAATGGTACTGCCACTGGCTTTCCGGATGACAGCAGCCATACCGAGGGCACTTGACATATCGAGTGCGCCATGTAGTGACAGCGGATGAACGGGCACTCCCAGTTCCTTGAATTTCTCCATCACGCTTTCTACAGGTCGGCAGAACAGTTCTATGCTGATGCCGTCAGCCATTTGACGACGACTCAAGTCATAGACATACTGTTCGCCGCCGCCCCATTCGTTGTTTGAGACGATGTGGAATATCTTTTTCATGCTTTCTCCCTTAGACGTTTTTCTATTATTTTCGATACCAGAATCTGCTGGTATATCGCCCACTGTAGCGACTGCAACAGTCCGCGACGACCATTACGGAATCCTCCTTTTAATATATAGTTCTGAAAGAAGCGCCATAATGGACGCCAGATCAGTGCACCTACATCATAGCCGCGTGCGGCTTTCTTGTCCACCTCATTGTCGGTATACTCGTTCATCTTGGTTATCCAATGACGGAAAGTCTCGTCAGCCAAGTGCAGGAAAAAAAATCGTGACGGTGCACGCTCTGTGCGCCCTCGTACAATGGGGAATGTATGCACATAGGGAGGCCATTCTGTCCCTTCTCGGATGAAAAAGCGTAGTTGATAGTCGTGCGCCCAGTCTTTACCATAGGCTCCTATGAACTTGTTCCGTCGGGCGATGTATAGTCCCTCGGGGCAGTTGGGCTCACTGATTCGCTGATAGAGATACCCCCGAAGTTCAGGCGTAACAATCTCGTCAGCATCAACCACTAAAACCCACTTGTTTGCTGCGCTTTGAATAGCAAAGGTGCGCGCCGGCTCCGCACTCTTATGATTGGCTTTGGGGAACGTTACAATCTTGCAACCATGCCTGCGGGCAATGTCCAACGTGCCGTCCGTACTCTCCATGTCGCAAATCAGCACCTCGTCGAAACCGTCGACCGCCTGCAATACCTGCTCCAGATGCTGCTCAGCATTGTAGGTGTTTATTACAACAGATATTTTGTTTTCTTCGTTCATTATCCTTCACTCTTAACTCTGTTGTAGGCATCAATCACCACTTTGATAACATGTTTCGTCATTTCCTCATTCAACTGCGGATAGCACGGCAGAGATATTTCGTGAGCAAAGTTGCGGTATGCTTGCGGATAGTTCTTTATATCGTAACCCATTTCACGGAATAATGTAAGCATCGGCAGTGGAATAAAGTGCACGTTTACCGCCACCTCACTACGAGAAATCTCGGCAATCATGGCATCGCGCTGTTCCTCTGTGAATCCTTTTATTCTCAACGCATAGACGTGATAGGATGTTTCACGTTCGTTACTCTTGCATGCAGGAAGTAGTGCCCATGGTTCCTTGGCAAAGGCATTGTTATATGTATCGAACACCCGCTTGCGTTCTTTTAGCAATTCCTTATACTGCCGTATCTGAGCCAATCCGATGGCAGCATTCACATCTGCCATGTTGGCTTTCATTCCCATTCCTACAATGTCGTATCGCCATCCGCCAGCCTTGCTCTTCGTGAAGGCATCTTTAGTTTGACAATTCAACGCTTTCATCCGTAGTTCGGCATATAATTTATCATTATCGAAAGGTTCGGGGAGATTCAGGCATATCGCACCGCCTTCAGCCGTTGTAACATTCTTTACTGCATGGAGCGAGAATATTGCCACGTCGGTCTCAGTTCCAGAATACTTACCATGATAGTGAGAACCTATTGAGTGGGCAGAGTCGTTCATAACGATTATACGCCCTAACTTCTCCATCGCCGGTGAGGTAGGCTTGAACATTGCTTTTATTTCCGGTTCGTTTACTAATTGCATTATGCTCTTGTAATCACAAGGCCATCCTGCAATGTCCACAGGGATAATAGCCTTTGTCCGTGGTGTTATGGCATTGCGAATGGCATCAACAGAGATGTTCAAGTCTTCTGATGAGTCTACCATTACAGGCTTTCCGCCAGCCCAAATCACAGCCAGAGCCGTAGCGCAATAAGTATATGCCGGAATTATTACTTCGTCGCCAGGTTGTATGCCCAGCCATCTCAACATCATTATAGCTCCTGTTGTCCAAGAGTTTACGCACAGCACCTGCTTTGTGCCGGTCAGTTTGGCTATTTCTTCCTCCAAAGCCTTTACCTTTGGACCCGTTGTTATCCATCCTGAACGCAGAGAGTCGTTAACTTCCTCAATAACGCTATCATCAATATAAGGAGGTGAGAAAGGTATCTTCATTTTATTTCTATTTTATGTGTTTTGTTTGCAAACTTACATATATTTTTTGAATTATACAACAGTGGAGATAAAAAAATACGGATTAGAATACTTTCTGGGCAAATTCAGTGAGATAGACACGCCAGTTGCGCCAGATGTGTCCGCCGTCAGTCTCCATGTATTCATAGGGATAGCCTTTCTCGTCGAAGAAACGGCGCAGATCGGTGTTCTGCTGATACAGGAAGTCGGTCTTACCGATGGCTATCCAATAGAGCAAGGGCTTGGCGGCAAAGAGACGGTCAAGTTGCGCCTGTACCTTAGCATCCTTACTGAGGTATTCATAGAACGGCTTTTCGCGGTCGCCTGGAACACGTAGCCCTGCTGAGAACAGTCCTATATATCCGAACATGTCGGGATAGCGGTTAGCCACCAGGAAAGAATGGCCACCACCCATCGACAGTCCGCAGACGGCACGGCAGTTCTTCTTTTTCGCTACTTTATAGTGACTTTCAACATAGTTGACTATGTCCATGAAACTCTCGTCCATCGTTGCTACTGAGTGCTGGTTGAGGCTGCTCATAAACGATGGCTGGTACATTCCGCGCGACCACTCTCCGGGAGCCGCCTGACAGTCGGTATTGCCGTTGGGCATTACTACAATCATAGGTTTCGCCCGTCCTGCGGCAATGAGATTGTCCATAATCTGAGCGGCACGTCCCAGTTCGCTCCATGCATTCTCGTCGCCGCCAGAACCATGCATCAGATACATCACGGGGTAGTTCTTTCCCTTGTCATATCCCGCCGGGGTATATATCGTCATTCGTCGCTGCATGCCAAGCGTAGGACTGTCGTACCACACCTTGGCGATGTTACCGTGCTTCACCTCGTTGACTTTGTAAAGAAAGCCCCTATCGCCCTTTTCTTTGCTAACGATAAAGATGTTGGAGAATGTGGTTATGTCACGGTTTGTATATATGTTTGCGGGATCCTTGACTCCTGTCATGCCGTCAATGTTAAACGAATAACTGTATAGTTCGGGAGCCAACTTCACTGTTGTGTAACTCCACACCCCGGACTCACTTTTCACCATCGGTGCCACCTCTGGCTGAAAGTCTCCTGCCACCTCCACTTTCTTTGCCTTGGGTGCAAAGAGATTGAAAGTCACCGTACCGTCCGTATTTACCACTGGCGACTGTACTTCAACCCTCTGAAAAAGTTTCTCTTGCGCCTGTGCCGACAGGACATACAATGCACTGAGGGCAATAGATAGTATACTTCTCATGACTGTTTCTCACTTACTTTTATGTTAACTTGCCTGCAAAGATACAAAAATTACACCAAAGTGTATGCAAAAAACAAAAAAACATCGTACCTTTGTGGGCGAAAAGAAAATAAAAAAGAAAAAGAAATATGAACAAAAAAGTATTTGTTATTTTAGCAAGTGTGATGTTCGCCATCTGCGGATATGCCCAGGGCGGTGATTTGAAGCAGACTGTTGATGAGGGAGTTAATAAAGTACAATCGTACTACAACGGTGGTATGTACAAGGAGGCTTTCGAGAAACTGCGCAGCATCGAGGGAATTATTGCCGCAAGCGGTAAGAGTCAGCAGGAGAAGGCTACAGGCTACTACAAAACTGCCCGCGAGCGCTTCAATATGTACATGAAGATGCGCCGTGCCGCCAGCGCTCAGGATCATCTGAACAGCATGGAAGTGCATGCCAACAACTCCGCTGACGAAGCCCTGAAGAACGACTACCTCTACAATAAGACCATCTACCACTATACCTTCGGACAGAACGACAAGGGCAACGAGACGTTCAAGGTGATGGCTGCCAAACTGACGGCTCAGAAAGAGTACAAGAAAGTGGACGAGGTGTACAAGACTCTTATTGCTAACGGACGACGCTCGGGCAGTGCCAATCTCGTGGCTCAGTCTTACGCCAACTACATGGCATGGAAAGACTCGGTGTCGGTAATTAAGCACGCCGACGAGATAAAGGCACTGAAGCAGCAGATTGCTGATAACGAGGCTGCAATAGCTGACAGGGACAGTTCTATTACCTCACGAACAGTGATTATCGTGGCTCTCGGAATACTGGCGGCAGTGCTCGCTGCTGCTTTACTGCTGGGTGCCGTAATTCTTCTCCGCTTCATTGCTACCACGCGCAAGCAGAAGAAAACCATCAATCTTCAGAAGGACAACATTGCCCTGAAGGCGAAGTTTATCAGCAATATGTCGGCACAACTCGACCCCACACTGCATAAGCTCGATCCCAAGCAGCCGGAAGTAAAGGCTCTTATGGACTTCTCGCAGCACATCGCTACCCTCTCAAGATTAGAGAGTGCCGAACAAGAGGAAATCGAGACTGAGGAAGTACAGGTGGACTCCTTCTGTGAGGGTCTTGCTGCAAGCATTCGCGAGAACGTTAAACCGGGTGTTGCTGTGAAGGTGAATGCTCCCAAAATGAGCATACGAATGAACAAGGAATACGTGTCGCACATCCTTCAGCACTTGCTAAAGAATGCGGCTGAATACACTCCCGACGGCGGACATATCTCACTGGACTTCAACCGCCGCGGTGCACACAAGAACCAGTTCCTCGTGACAAATACCGGCAGCGTTATTCCCGAGGAAGAGCGCGACGACCTGTTCAAACCGTTCAGTAAGATTCACGACCTCACCAAGGGCGACGGACTGGGACTGCCCATATGCCACCAGATGGCACAGAACATGAAGAGCGACCTGTACATCGACTCCGAATACGTTAAGGGAACACGCTTCGTACTCGATATTATCTGCTGATGATACGATTTCTCGACCTGCAGAAGATAACGCAGCGCTACGATGATGAGATTCGTGAAGCGATGTCGCGCGTTGTTGGCTCCGGATGGTTCCTCCAGGGAGAGGAGAACGCACGGTTCGAGGAGGAATATGCCCGATACATAGGAACTAAGTACTGCGTGGGGTGCGGCAACGGCTTGGATGCCCTGATATGGATATACCGTGCCTACATCGAAATGGGACGGATGAAGCGGGGCGACGAGGTTATCGTTCCTGCCAACACTTACATCGCTTCAATACTGTCAATAACGGAGAACGGACTGGTGCCGGTATTGGCAGAACCGCGACACGACACCCTGGAACTGGACGACGAACAGCTGGAAAGCCTCATCACTCCCCGAACCCGTTCGCTCCTGCTCGTGCATCTGTACGGCAGGTGTGCATACACAGAGCGCATCGGTGAGTTCTGCCGCAGGCACAACCTGCTGCTCGTCGAGGACAACGCTCAGGCACACGGGTGTTTGGTCTCGGAGGTACGGGGGTACGAAGGTGCGGGGGTACGAGAAAAGCGGACGGGATCGCTGGGCGATGCTGCCGGTCACAGTTTCTATCCCGGCAAGAACCTCGGAGCACTTGGTGACGGGGGAGCCATAACCACTAACGACGAGGAGTTGGCTAAGACTGTTCGTGCTCTCGCCAACTACGGTTCAGAGAAAAAGTACGTATTCAAATATCAGGGACGCAACAGTCGTTTGGACGAACTTCAGGCGGCAGTGCTCCGCGTAAAGTTGCGCCATCTTGACGACGACAACAATTGCCGCAGGGCTATAGCCCGACAATACTATGAAGGCATCAGCAATCCGCTGGTGAGCCTTCCCGACCGTCTGCCCGACCGCCAGAACGTCTACCACCTGTTCCCCATTCTCTGCCGCCGTCGCGACGAACTCCAGGAATACCTGCGCGAAAAGGGCATTGAGACCCTTATCCACTACCCCATTCCGCCACACAAACAGGAGTGTTACAAGGAATGGAACAATCTTTCACTACCCGTTACGGAACAGATACACCGCGAGGAACTCTCGCTGCCTGTTTCTCCCGTGCTTACCTTGGACGAGGCACAGAAGGTGATTGAAGCCATCAACAGTTTCGAATAATAAAGGGAAAGGCTCAATTATTTTGTGAATCCCAGGCTTATAACACTTATTTTTACGTCGCCTGCCTTCATCAGTTCCTTGCCACACTCGGTGGCGGTGGTTCCGTGTGTCACAATATCGTCAACCAGCATCACATGCTTACCCCTAATAGCCTCGGCATCAATCAGTTCGAAGGCATTCCTCACATTCTCCTGACGTTCGAAGTAGTTCAGGTGGGTCTGGCTTTTCTGGAAGTGCTTCCTGCGTAGCACCTTGTTATTCAGAGGAATAGAGGTTATACTGTTTATCCCATTGGCAATATACTCACTCTGGTTGTAACCGCGGTGGCGCTTACGCTTAGGTGTCAGCGGAACGGGCACCAAGAGGTCTATCCCGTCGAAGAACCCACTCTCCCTTATTTCAGCTGCCATTATTCTTCCTGCTGTCTCTGCAATATCAGGACGGTTGTTGTATTTCAGGTGGTGGATAAACCGTGAATGGTATGCTTCTGGTGAATAGAACATCCATGCCGTTGCCTTCTCTATCGGCAGCAAGCTGTAGAAACGCTTCACCATGTCATTTTCCAAAGGGTTAAGATGGAAGTAGGTGCGCGAAATGCCGAGCATACATCCTACACAGAAAGCATCCTCGGAAATAGAAAGAACCTTTCCGCAGTTGATACATATACGTGGGAAGAGAATATCGAAAAAACGCTTAATCCATATCTTCATCATAGTCGGTATCGATGCATTGGCGGATGATGTCGTAAGTAAATCCGCGACCCAGTGCGAAGCGCAGCAGTTGCCGGTTCAGTGTATATTGGTCTGTCGTGCGGTTGCTCAGCGATGCTTTCTTCTGTTTCAGAAGTCGGCGCAAAGTTTCTACATACTCCTCGCCGTCAACCTCGTCAAGCGCCTCACGAATTGTCTCCTGTGGGATGCGTTTTGCCCATAGCGCCTGTTCTATCTTCCGCCTTCCCCACTTGTTGTACTTCGCCTTGTCTTTGACAAAAGCACGCGCATAGCGCTCCTCGTCGATAAACCGATTTTCCACGAGATGATTAAGTATTCGCTGCTGCACTTCGTCGTCAATGCCCCAGCGCATCATCTTCTCGCGCATCTCCTGCATGCAGTGCTCACCGGTCACGCATAGAGCCTCCAAAGTGAGCCTCACCTCTTGCTCGCTCTTTTCCTTTTTCATATATTCTGTTGCAAAAATACTAAATTTCTTCCATAATTTATCTATTTTTCGTAATTTTGCAACCAAAATAGCATAAAACAACAAGAAATGGATACACTGAAGAAAGCATTTGCAGCTAAACTGTTAGGAATTAAGGCTGTAAGGTTGCAGCCCAACGACCCCTTCACTTGGGCTTCGGGCTGGAAGTCACCTATCTACTGTGACAACCGCAAGGTAAACTCCTACCCTGCCGTACGCACGTTCGTAAAACAAGAACTCGTCCATGCTATCATAGCCCACTACCCAGAGGTGGAGGCTATCGCCGGAGTGGCTACGGGAGCCATCTCGCAGGGAGCACTTGTGGCTGATGCCCTAAGCCTGCCCTTCGCCTATGTCCGTCCGAAACCAAAGGACCACGGTATGGGCAACCAGATTGAGGGCGACCTCGAACCGGGTACCAAGGTGGTTGTTGTAGAAGACCTCATATCTACCGGCGGCAGTTCGCTGAAAGCCGTCGAGGCATTGCGGGCTGCGGGTGTCGAAGTGCTCGGAATGGTAGCGAGTCACACCTACGGATTCCCCGTAGCCGAAGAGGCTTTCCGTAAGGCTGGCGTCGAACTGTTCACACTTACCGACTACGACCATATCATTGCCGAGGCAGTAGAGACAGGATATGTCTCTGAGGACGATGTCGAGCTGCTCAAGGAGTGGAGAAAGAGTCCCGAAACATGGGGCATTTAGAGATAATGCTTAATGCATAATTTTCAATCTTCAATTTTCAATCTTCAATCTTCAATTTTCAATCTTCAATAAATTGATTATGGCACTATTCGGAAGTGAAAGTAAGTTTGAGAGCAGTGTGAGGGAGATTCCCTGCTCACAAGAAAGGGTATATGCAAAACTCAGCGACCTGAGTAATATAGAGAGCGTACGCGAGCGACTGCCGCAGGACAAGGTTCAGGACCTAGAGTTCGACACCGACAGCGTGAGCATCTCGGTGCAGCCCGTAGGCAAGGTTACTCTGCGCATCATTGAGCGCGAGGCTCCCAAGTGCATTAAGTTCGAAGCAGAACAGTCGCCAGTACCTTTCAATATGTGGATTCAACTGCTGCCCGTCACCGACGACAGTTGTAAGATGAAACTGACTATCAAGGCTGAACTCAATCCCTTCATAAAGGGTATGGTGAGCGGTCCGCTGCAAGAAGGACTGGAGAAAATCTCCGAAATGCTGGCGATGATAAATTACCAATAAGGTGGTAATCATAATTATCAATTCTCAACTCTCAATTATCAATTATTATGAAGCTTTGGGAAAAGAACTATGAGGTGAACCGCGAGATAGACAGGTTCACTGTGGGTAGAGACCGAGAGATGGATCTCTACCTGGCGAAATACGACGTTTTGGGCTCTATGGCTCACATCACCATGCTCGAAAGCATCGGACTTCTGGAGAAGGACGAACTGAAGGCGCTGCTTCGTGAACTGCGCGAGATATATGCCGTATGCGAGCGCGGTGAGTTCGTCATCGAGGACGGTATCGAGGATGTGCACTCTCAGGTGGAGTTGATGCTAACCCGCCGACTGGGAGACATGGGCAAGAAGATTCACTCGGGACGTTCACGCAACGACCAGGTGCTTCTGGACCTCAAGCTGTTCACGCGCCACGAACTGCGCGACATCGTGGAACGCACCGATGTTCTCTTCCACGAGCTTATCCAGAAGAGTAATCAGTACAAGGACGTGCTGATGCCGGGATACACTCACCTGCAGGTGGCAATGCCCTCATCCTTCGGACTGTGGTTCGGTGCCTATGCCGAGTCGCTTGCCGACGACATGCTCTTCCTGCAAGCAGCCTATCGCATGACTAACCGCAATCCCTTAGGGTCGGCTGCCGGCTATGGCTCGTCGTTCCCGCTGAACCGCCAGATGACCACCGACCTCTTAGGATTCGACTCTATGAACTACAACGTGGTATATGCACAGATGGGACGCGGAAAGATGGAGCGCAACGTGGCTTTCGCCCTTGCTTCTGTTGCAGGTACAATGGCTAAGATGGCATTCGACGCCTGTCTGTTCAACTCGCAGAATTTCTCCTTCGTGCGCCTGCCTAAGGAGTGTACCACCGGCTCGAGCATCATGCCGCATAAGAAGAACCCTGACGTCTTCGAGCTTATCCGTGCCAAGTCTAACAAGATACAGGCGCTTCCGCAGCAGGTGATGATGATAATGAACAACCTCCCGGTGGGCTACTTCCGCGACCTGCAGATTATCAAAGAGGTGTTCCTGCCTGCCTTCGACGAACTGAAGGACTGTCTCGACATGTGCGCTTATATCATTAACAAGATGGAGGTAAACGAGAATATCCTCGACAACCCCATGTACGACCCGATGTTCTCTGTCGAGGAAGTAAACCGGCTTGCTGCCAAGGGCATGCCCTTCCGCGATGCCTACAAGAAAGTGGGTCTCGACATTGAGGCGGGCACATTCCATGCCGACAAGAACATTCACCATACTCACGAGGGAAGTATCGGCAATCTGTGCAACGACCGCATCGAAGCGCTGATGAAGAACATCGTCGGCGACTTCCATTTCGAACGGGTGGACGAAGCTTTGAGGAAATTGAAGATTGAAGATTGTGAATAACTTATACAGACTATTCTCGTACCTCGCACTACTCCTGCTCTGTGCGGCATGCGACAAGACAGAGTACAGCAACACCCGCGTGTACTTTGCCTTCGACAACTCCACGCACCTCGACCAGACGCTGGCTCCGGCGATGGACCCTGTAAACTCGTCCATCTTCTGTCGCGTTTACAGGGTTGACGATAGCCATATCGGTTTCCAGAACAACCAGGGACGCGAGTCTAAGGTTATGATGACGGCGACAGAACGACAGGGCAATACCCTGCTCGGACTCTACAACGAGAGCGGCGTCATTGTCGGCTACGGACTGCCTGCCGTGGGAGGTGAGGCGCATGAGTTCTATGCCTACGATGCGCAGTGCCCCAACTGCTACAAGGAGTTCAACATGCCGCGCTACCAACTGTCAATGCGCACCGACGGCACCGCCGTGTGCAACAAGTGCAAACGTGAGTACTCGATGAAGAACGGCGGCTACTGTGCCGATGGTGAAAAGCTTATACGCTACCGAGCCACGACCACAGGACCCAACGGAGTACTCGCAATAAATAATTGATAGTTAAAGAAGTTAAAGAAGAAAGAAAATTATGAATTATGAATTATGAATTATAAATTATTTTCGTATCTTTGCAGCCGCAATAGCCGTGATGGTGGAATTGGTAGACACGAGGGACTTAAAATCCCTTGGCCAGTGATGGTTGTGCGGGTTCGAGTCCCGCTCGCGGCACTCCTCCTTTCTCTTTTATTCTTCTCGTGCGGTTCCAAGAGTGGATATTTCAAACTCGAAGGACTTTTCCTGCACATGAACCAAGGCGATTTCTACGTCTATAGCCCCGACGGAGTAATCCAGGGTATCGACACCATCCACGTCGTGGGAGGACGCTTCGCCTACGAGATACCATGCCGGCAGAATGGTACGCTAATGATAGTATTCCCGAACTTCTCAGAACAGCCCATCTTTGCGGAACCGGGGGCTTCGGTAAGCATGAGGGCTGATGCCTCGCACATGAAGGAAATGACCGTGGAGGGCACCGATGCCAACGAGGATATGAATGCCTTCCGCAAGATGATTATCAACGCCTCACCGCCCGAAGTGCTTCAGAATGCAGAAATGTTCATACGCGACAACACAGAGTCGCCTGTATGCCTATATCTTATCCGCAACTACTTTATCACCCCTGAGAAACCTAACATACAGAAGGCTCTCGAACTGGTGCGC
The DNA here is from genome assembly GCA_017449725.1 of Prevotella sp. Classification (GTDB taxonomy): domain Bacteria; phylum Bacteroidota; class Bacteroidia; order Bacteroidales; family Bacteroidaceae; genus Prevotella. Next base: position 23,692 of record JAFTFC010000123.1, read on the forward strand.
CTGCTGCCCAAGGATGCACAGCTGAATACTCTCATTCAGCAGCTGCAGGCTATGAACACTACAGCCAAAGGCAATACCATACCTGCATTCAGCGCTACCGATATGGGCGGCAACAAGTTTACATTCAAGCCCACTGCTAACAACCAACAACCCACAACCGTAATCTATGCCTGGTCGTCGTGGAACTACCAGAGTCAGGACCTCGGTAGACAACTGGGCAGGAAACTGAGACAGGGAGCGAACGTCAGACTCATAGGTATCAGCATCGACGGAACACGGGCAGAAGCGGAACGTATCATGAAACGCGACAGCATTACCTTTACAACCGTCTGTGACGAGAAGATGTTCGAGGGTCCGCTCGTTCAGAAACTCGGCATCACTACCGTTCCGGCAAACATCGTCGTAGGAAAGAACGGACGTATCATAGGTCGCAATCTGAAGACGAAAGACCTCATCGATCACCTTCAATGATTTTAGGCTCCACTAAAAAATTTTTTTTGCAAAAAAGATTCCACATTACGCAAAACCAGTGGTGGTCGGCGATACGTGGCGGTTTGTTTAAGAATCGGAAATGTTGTGCGACCGTCTAAATTATTGATATTCAGGCGGTTGTATTTTTAACAATTTGTGGGTTGCTGAACCTTCGTAATACTTTTTCTTTGTAACATGCTGATAATCAGCAAGTTTGCTTCCGAAAAGTGTTAGTATATTCAAGTTATTTTTCGCCCATTGTAAAGATATTTCAAACCCCGACATGCACAAAATCTTCGATTTGAGCCGTTTTTGCCGTTTTTATGCCGAATTCTGACCTTGCTTATGGTTTGGTCCAACCGTGGAATAACCTTGGTCCGAGTAAGGTTATGGGTCGGTCGGACCAAGGTTATGGGTCGGTCAGACCGATATTATTCCAAACTCGCCCCAAATTTGTAAAGAAATTTCCGCGTAAGGTGGAA
>JAFTFC010000124.1 GCA_017449725.1 Prevotella sp.
ATGCCCGCTACTGTGTGGGTGAGTCGCGTGCGTGGTTTACCAATGCCTACGGAGTCGCAGAGCAGAAGATAGAGTTCAGCGGCAAGGACTTCCTCATTCAGAAGTGGGGCGGCGACAACCATTATTGTACGCCCAACATCGACTTCTACTACCACGCCTCAATGGCAGGAAAGACCTGGACGTTCTACTATCAGTACAACCACAACGACGGCGGCACCTACACCATGACCCTGGGTTCGGCCTATCTGAATCCATCAATCTACAGTAGCTACATGCCAAGTTATGAGTACGAGCGCAGCGGTCCCGACAAGATTAAGTTCACCGTACCGGCTCTGCCCGACGACGTGCCCAGCAAACTGAGCGAGGTGCACAAGCGAGAGTATACCTATACCGTAACGGCGTCATATAGACGGCAAGACAACACTGTAGTCAATAAGACTGAAACCTTCGAAAGCCAGAAGGGCAGCAAGAAAACCTACGAGATGGAAATCCCCAGCGATGTGGGCAATCCTAAGAAGATAGACATGACGGTAGCTATTGTTACCGGTGTGAAAGACGCGCGCAACTACTACTGGAAACAGACCTATTCTTACGGCAAGACCGACGCGTTCAAGGTGGCGCCCGTACCCAACTCGCTCACCACGGAGTACCGGCAGTTTGACAATGCTGCCGACCTGTCGTGGAACGCTTACCCCTCGGGCAGCAACAACTACTTGGAGTGCAAGCCCTACGTCTATCGTATGGAGACCGACAAGGACGGCGAGGCCAAGAGCGGCTCGTGGAGCAAGCGCGGCACCGTGGATGATGTCGGCACCAATCAGACATTAGGCTATCACGACAACAGCGTCAACGGTGCCACCTATTATAAGTATATGGTGCTCAACGTGCCGAAAGACTGGATAGGCAACGGCATCAACGAGTCGCAGCTCAACAGTCCCAGCGATGACCTGCTGAACAGATTGGGTTATGTGGAGTCGGAACTGATGAACACCAAGGCCAGCCTCAGCATCTACGACCTACGGCAAGACACCACCGTCACCGACAAGGTAAAGCTGACGTGGCAATACACGCGTATTCCGACATCGGCATCGAACGTCACCTTCAAGGTGATGCGCATGACCAGCGATGATAGCGGGTGGACAGAATACGGCACCGTCAACGGCGATGCCCTGCCCTCAGCAGGTAAGCAGCTGTCGTTCACCGACAGCGAGCTGCCAGCCAATGCCCGCTATCAGTATAAGGTGCGCCTGACGCTCAACGATACCGACTTCGACAGCGAAGCCATCACCGCCGGACTGCTCAGCGGCTCCTCTGTGAAGAGTTTCACGGCCACGAAGGGTACGCACGCAAGCACCGTACGCCTGACGTGGGAGGCCAAGCAGGTGGGTACCGACAACACCACCTTCGTCATCTCGCGCCGCTATGTGAACAGCGATGCCGACTATATACGCATCAATACCACCAGCGGTACCAATACGCAATATACCTACGAGGACAATACCGTGCAGCCGGGCTACTACTATGAATACAAGATAGAGGCCTACAACGGCAACCTGCTGCAGAACACGTTGACCGATGCCGGCTTCTGTCAGGCACGTGGCGTCATCAGTGGTCGTATCAGCTTCGGTAGTGGCGATGCAGTGGAAGACGTGCGGCTGACACTCCGTCCCTCTAATGCCGACGACGGCAATATAGTGAAAGGCTATTCGCAGCGCGTTGATGGTGCATCAACAGGTGTAGTATGGAATACAGACGAAAAAGAGATGGTGAAAGTATTCGGCAAAGATAAGGACTTTACCGTACAAATGTTCGTACGTCCTGATGAAGGACTTAGCGAAGGAGCTGTCATAGGTGACATCCCAAATATCGGACGCCTACGTATCGGTGCCAGCAACGGAGACAGCTACGAACTTCTCTTAGAGCTCTTCTCCGACATCACAGTCTCCGAGAAGACCTTTACCGAATACTGGAGAGCAGAAGGTTGTATCATTGATACCAAGGCCAAAAATGAAGGTCTTCCTGGTTACCAAAACGATACTTATGGCACATACATCTACACAACAGAGGATGATGTAAAGGATGCACGCAGCAATATAGCCACAAAGTTAGGTCTCAGATACTCTGACTATAGAGGCACATGGATTAGTGACATATATGGAGGTACTGACTACTTCTTGTCACTATACTATCTCGCTACCCAACTTCCTGAGCCGATTACTTTAAAGACGAGAACATGGACAGGAACCTTGCTGAAAACAGGACTTACCATTCCTGCAAACATCTATTCGTTAGTATCGGTACAGAACGCAGAGACTGTTCCTGTGATTACCGTCAATGACAAATCAGAACAGATTAACCCACTCAACTTCGTATCATCAAAGGAATATACAAAAGAAGAAAACGCACCATTGGATCCGAAATACAGAATCTTCGATAACAGGTGTCTCTACACTATCGACGGAATCAACAATGATGCTCTAATGGTATACTATGAACGTGAAAAAGGATATGGCCGCGGATATGAGAATTATTATTTCACTACTTCATGCACTGCCACTGAAAGCACGGAAGAGAACAACCCGAGAGTATTTTCTGTAGGAGGTGCAGAAGACATTACTGAAGAAGAAGCATTCAAGGGTAACTTCGCCGAGGTGCGCGTATGGAGCAAAGTGCTCAGCGACAAGGAGAAGAGCTACTACAAGGACCGCATGCTGAACGGTCGTGAGACAGGTCTGGCACTCTACTGGCCGATGGACGAGGGTTTGGACCACTACGTGTTCGATGCTTCCTACGCCAACGACCTGCCAAACGGTCGCCATGCTACCGTCGGCAATAACATTGCGGCTTCAAACATCGTTCCGCTCGACAACCAGCTGTCGCGCTATGCCACCACCAGTGCAACAGGCGAATACATCATCCGCGGCATACCATTCGTAGGCAGCGGTTCAACCTATACCATCCTGCCCACACTTGGCATACACGAATTCAACCCTGTATCGCGCAATGGCTTCATCGGCAGTAGCTCACTCACCCTCAACGGCTACGACTTCACCGATACTTCGTCGTTCCCTCTGAGGGGTAAGATTACCTACCTGAACACCGATATCCCAGTGGATAGCGTGCAGTTCATGATCGACGGCAATATGGTGCAGTCGAAGGAGGGCATTCGCAGCGACTCCAACGGTGAGTACGAAATCTCGGTACCTATAGGCAATCACCTCATAGAGTGCTACAAGAACGGTCATAAGTTTACCTCGTTCCCACTCGACGGCTCTACCTACGACTTCAAGAAAGCGGAGATTGCCAACTTCGTCGATAGCACACTGGTCAACGTCACCGGTCGTGTGAACGGTGGTATCTCCGATTTGGAAGAGCCGTTGGGCTTCAAGCGCAGCGTGAACCGACTGGGTAAGGCTACCATCAAGCTCAGTCTGGGCAAGGAGAGCCAGTGCTCGTTCAACTATGTGGTTGACAGTCACGGCGACGGTAACTACGGAACGGTGGACATCCCTGTGGAGAGTGCCACCGACAGCATCCAGAGTACGGCCTACCGTGCAGCCCTGAAGGACGATAATACCGACACCTATTATATATATATCACCACCGACGAGAAGACCGGTGAGTTCTCCGCTATGCTGCCACCACTGAAGTATAAGGTGGAGAGCATCACGTTTGACAACGATAAGAACGGCGATATCTACAACGACAAGGCAATCTTCGCACAGAACCTGCCGGTCATCGATGCTACGAATACTGTCAAGGAGCAGATGCAAACCGACTCGATAGCCGTTGAAGGCAGTTCGACGCTGAAATACGAGTATAGCGCGAAGATGATACGGCAGTATCGTGCCAATCCGACGCTGTCGGTAGAACAGACGAGTCCGCTGCTGTCAAAGACAATTAAGAACGTCTTCGGCGAAGAGAAGATAGGTGTGACCAACGTCGATTTTACCGTCGATTCCGTAGCCGTTGCCAATATCACCGACAACAGTTACGACTACACCTTCGGTCATCCGATCTTCCAACAGGACAAGACCTACACCTACGACATCGCCGTGGCTGAAAACTACAAGAACCTCGATACGGGCGAGACCTTCACCGAGGTGCCGACAGACGCCGTGGTACACATCGCCAACGACGCCAGCTCAACAACCATCATCTATGCCGAAGACGGAAAGGTGAATGGTGAGGACGTGAATATGGGTCAACCATACAAGACTGCCAATATAGAGATAACGCCCGACGAGACCGGACACATACAATACCAGTTTGTGGCGGGTGCACCTAACTTCGCCACAGGTTATCTCCACAATATGTCTGTAGGTGTGGCAGTAGATGGTCGCACCACCATGTGGCAGGCACCCGACTCACAGACCGATGCCCTCGACCTCATCGTACTGGGTAGCATCGGCTCAGGTACCAACTTCGTGACCCGCGGTCCTGATGCGGTGGATATGATTATCCGCCGTCCGCCGGGATCCACCTCTGTGGCATCGCTCACCAACAAGACCATCCGCTCTTTCGCACACACCACTGTTGAAAGCAGCACATCAGGATGGTCGGGTGGTGGCTATATCAGCGAGACACCTACATGGGAAGTCAACATTGGACCGGCATTTGGTATTGCCACACTTGCCAAGTCGAAGTTTAAGGTTGTAGTGAACCAGACGCTTAAGGCAACGAGAAACTATTCCGATCAGGACATCGCGGTCAATGATACTACCTACACCGTGACCGAACAGATGGTAACGCCGAGTTCAATGGTTATAGACCTCTCTACGATGAGCTTTGCTCCAGAGGGTGGCGACACCTATATCGGTCGCTCCACCAACCTGCTCTTCAGCAAGGGACGCATGCTTGGCATCTACAAGCAAGACAACGGCACCTATCAACTCGACGTAAAGAATGGTATCACCGTAGGACAGGAGTTCGACACGGAGTTCGTCTTCCCACAGGCATATATCGAGAACACGCTCATTCCTAACTGGGAGGCTCTCATCAAGAGCAAGCTCGAAGAGGGATATATTAACGGCGACCACTGGGATAAGACTAAGGCTGTGGCAGTACCAGGCAAGGTGATATACTACACGAAGTACAAGCCCGGTGACCCGGAGTTTGGCCGACCCAACTACGACAAGTCGTGGACCAAGGAACAACTTGTCGCTACTCACGGCTACCCGAGCTATATGGCTGTGAACGGTACCGACGATCCGAATGTCCCCGACGAAGTAGAAGATGCCATCAACCAGATAAAGGTGTGGCGCGACCGCATCGCCGACAACGAAGAGGATAAGCTCGACGCCTTCAATGATGAGGGCAACCTGATAGAGAACTATTCCATCGCCAGCGGCACAAAGGTGTCGCAGACAACCGAGACCAGCATCAAGGGCGGCAAGTCGCATAAGCATGATTTCTCGAAGTCGTTCAGCGTGGTAGGACAAGTTGGTGCCACATTCAATGACGCCGGTGCCATAGCCAACCTGGGTTATTCTACCGGTTCGGGCGACTCGAACACTGACGGTAGCAGTACCACCGTATCGAACTCAGTAGCGTGGACGATGAGCGATGGCGATGTGCGCACAGCACTCTCCGTCGATGTGTATAAGTCGCCCTCAGGATGGGGACCCATCTTCCGCACACGCGGCGGACAGACTGCCAACCCCTACGAGGGTGCTTCCTACACGAAATACTACCAGCCGGGAACACTGCTCAACGAAGCTACGATGAAGGTGGAGAACCCGAAACTGAAGGTGAAAGGGGCTACTGAGGTCACCGATGTGCCTACAGGTACAGAGGCGAAGTTCATTCTGCAACTCTTCAATGAGAGTGAGACCAACGACATCTGCAACTACGTGCTGCAGGTGAAGGAAAATAGCAATCCCAACGGTGCTATCCTGATGATCGACGGTATGGTGCTGAGCAATGGTAAGGAAGGCCGACTCATCAAGATGAAGGGTGGTGAAATGGTAGAGAAGACACTCTTTGTCTCACAGAGCGACCGCACAGTCATCGACTACAACGACATCATTATCCAACTCAAGTCAGAGAAAGACCCGACCATCGAGAGCGACCCAGTGACGCTGCGCGTACACTTCGTGCCGGCATCGTCGCCGGTAAGCCTGAGCGTCGATCACACCGTGCTCAACGAGGAACTCAAACGCAAGAACGGTGGTGTGGTGGCTAAGATGTACGACCTCGACCGCCAGGATGCAGGACTGAAAGGACTGCGGCTGCGCTACCGCCGCAAGGGAACAGACACCTGGACCGTGCATAAGCAGTGGACCACCATCGAGAGTCTGCTGTCGCAGGGCTACGAGGCAATGCCCGACGGTAGCCAGTTTACTGAGAAGGTGACGTTCCCCGCCGATGGCATCTACGAACTGCAGGCACAGTCCTTCGGTAAGTATGGTGGTGACAATGGCGAGGATGTCACATTCGAAAGCGAGATTATCGACATCACGCAAGACACCCACGGTCCGAAGATCCTCGGTATGGTAAGCCCGGAGAACGGACAACTCACCTACGTGGACCGCAACAATATGCACCTGCGCTTCAACGAGAAGCTCAATGTCAATGCCCTCTCAAGGAGTGGAAACTTCCGCATCGAGGGTGGCATGAACAATGTGGTGTTTGGTGAAGGTGCTTATCCGGACGTAGCAGTACAGCTCAATGGCAGCCGCATAGAGACTGACGCACTGTATAATCTGGCGAACTCAGACTATGCCTTCGACATGTGGTTCTACCGTCAGGGCGACGGTACCATCATCAGTCTGGGTACCGACAACAACCTCTTGGCACTCTCTACACACGATGACGGTATGCTCCGTGCCCGTGTCGGTGGTGAGAGCGATGTCTATGAGACAGGAGCACAGTTGCCCAAGGACATGTGGATGTATATGGCGCTGAACTACAAGCGCAAGACCGCCGACGACCCGAAGAACCGCATCACCATGCTCTATGTGACAGCCGACGACAAGACACCTAACTATATCGGTCAGAACATGCCGGCCAACGACCTCAACGGTCACGGCAAACTCTCCGTTGGCGGCGACGGCATGCAGGGAATGGTAGCCGAACTGTCTATCTGGAAC
>JAFTFC010000125.1 GCA_017449725.1 Prevotella sp.
ACGCCCGCAAGTGGGTGGAAAGCATTGAAGATTGAAGATTGAAGATTGACGATTGAAGATTGAAGATTGAAAATTATGCCATATGCATTATGAATTATGAATTGATTCGCACCTTCTTTAAGATTGGCTTAGTCACCTTCGGCGGTGGCTATGCCATGATACCTATTATAGAGAACGAGGTGGTAGACCGCCACAAGTGGCTTGCCAAGGACGAACTTCTCGACCTTATCGCCATAGCCCAGAGTTGCCCGGGCGTGTTCGCCATCAACATCAGCATATTCATCGGCTATAAACTCCAGAAGACGTGGGGCGCCATCGCCTCCGCCTTCGCCACTGCCCTCCCCTCGTTCATCATCATTCTGCTCATCGCCATGTTCTTCCACCAGTTCCAGGACAACCCCGTTGTGGCAGCCGTTTTCCGCGGCATCCGTCCTGCGGTGGTTGCGCTCATCGCCGTTCCCACCTTCCGTCTGGCGCAGAGTGCCAACATCACCCTCACCAACTGTTGGATACCCATTGCCTGCGCCTTGGCGATATGGGCGCTGGGCGTCAGTCCCATCCTCGTAATCATAGTGGCAGGACTGGCAGGATATATCTACGGACAGTTCGTAAAACCGACGGAATGAGTTGAAGATTGAAGATTGAAAATTGAAGATTGAAAATTATGCATTATGAATTATGCATTATGAATTATGCATTATGAATTATGCATTATGAATTATGCATTATGAATTATGAATTATGATATTCCTCTATTTGTTCATAACATTCTTTGAAATAGGTCTCTTCGGCTTTGGCGGCGGCTACGGCATGCTGTCGCTCATTCAGGGCGAGGTCGTGATGCACTACAAATGGATGACCACCGCCCAGTTCACCGACATTGTCGCCATTTCGCAGATGACCCCCGGACCTGTGGGCATCAACAGCGCCACCTATTGTGGCTATACCGCCGTTAAGAATGCCGGTTTCTCCGTCCCCATGTCTATCCTCGGCAGCGCCACAGCCACTTTCGCTCTGGTTCTGCCCTCGCTGATACTTATGATTATCATCTCCCGCATGTTTATGCGCTACATGAACAGCGGAGTGGTAAAGAGCGCTTTCCTCGGGCTCCGTCCCGCCGTGGTGGGACTGTTGCTTGCCGCAACCCTTATGCTTATGTCGCCCGAGAACTTCTCCACCCCGAGTCTAAACCCCTGGCAGTTCTGGATTAGTGTGTTCCTCTTTGCCGCCACCTTTATCGGCACCATGATATTCCGCATCAACCCCATCCGCATGATTGTCTATTGCGGCATCGCCGGTCTGGTGCTTCTCTATTAGCGAGTCTGCAATAATAGTCCCCGTTGTCCAAGTTGTCTTTTTGAAAAAAACAAAAGCCGCCGTTGTCTCCCGACAGCGGCGGCTCCCTTAACGGCGCGTTGGTATCAACTAAACTAAAAAACTCAAAAAACTAATTATTTTTTGAAACTCTGCCACCGCACACTCGCGGCGCAGTTCGCCGGCGGTCTGCCACTGTCTCCCGACAACGGCAAGACCTAATAACAATAACTTAATTACCAGCGCGCCATATCCCTTTATTCTTCCTCGTCCGAGTCGGACCAGAGCGAGAAGTCGTTCTTCTTACCGAGGACATCACCTGTTGCGCCCTCGTTCTTCAGTTCAGCGTTAAAGCTGTTCTGACCACCGCCAGAAATAGCTTGCATAACTGCCTCTGACTGAATTAATACTATATTAGTATTTGGCTTTATATATGTCTTCATGTCTATGTCCTCCTCTTTTATTTACGTACGTACTTTTTACCATTCACGATAACAATGCCCTTGTACTCAGCACCGACCTTCTGACCAGCGAGGTTAAAGGCGGTAGCCTGTCGAGTGCGCTGCGACTCTGTCGCAGCAATTCCATCCGTTTCCTCTTCTGTAGGAAGATACATCTTCGCAGCTGCACTCGGGTAAACGTTCTTAAGGTAAGCCTTGTTTGTTCCTACCACCTTATCGTTTGCGAGGTAGAAGTTTACTTCACCACCATTATTTGAAAGGACGTAGTTCTTCGTCTCACCCTCGCCATTGCTCGGCACAGCTAAGCCCGTACCAGGAACCAGCTTGTTACCATCCACAGCGTTTGGACTGTCGGTAGCTACCGGAACATAGTAAGTAGTGTTAGCATCAACGTCGGCATAGAGCAGCAGACCTTCACCAGCCTTAGCCTTATTAACTTTATTGAAGGTAATAGTTGAGCCCGCAATGGTAGCGGTGTAAGCATACAGACCGTCTGCACCAGAGAAGTCAAGGTCTTGGGAAGAAGCGAAGGTCGAGTACTTAGCGGCAGAGATGGTTACAGGAACCGTTGGCTGGAACTTAATTCTAAAGATACGAATTTTAGTTGCATCAGAGCCCGTAATAGTTACAGTACCTGCTTCAACTTGGAAACTCTCTTCCTTTGCAGTTGTTCCACTTCCGCCACCATCAGTCGATTCTATTTCTCCTGTTTGACTGTTAACTTTAACATATTGTGATCCCGTTCCGTTGTGTGCAAATAAAACTGTAACTTTACCAGGGGCTGAAGTCTTAAAGCTCAAAACCGCTCCCTGTGAACATTTGTTTGCCTTGCGATATGCATATAAATTTTTGGCAGTTGTTGCCCACGTTAAAGAAGACTTCGGGAATGTATTTTTAAAGACAATACCAGAAGTGTTAGCATATAACGTAGCGGATGTTGCACTCGATGGTTGTACATCAGCATTTCCATCTGCATCATGGTCAATATCGTTAACGAAGTCCCAAGTTGTTACGTCACTTATAGTTTCTTGAGTATATACACTCAGCGTTGCACTATAATTTACGGTAACTGTTGCTACAATCTCATCAATTGTAAGGGTTATATCATCAGAAGAACTTGCAGCATCTGCTGATGGAGCATAAGTTACTGTCACTTCCTGATTAACAGAACCACCAGAAACGGTAATATTTGCAGGTGACACGCTCAAACCATCTACACTGGGAACAGAGATATTATAATTACCATCTGTCAGATTTGTACCTGTTACAGTGAAAGTTGCACTTGGACTTGTGATGTTTGCTGATGCGCTAAGGGTCAAGTCAGTCGGAGATGCTGTCAAAGTAGGAGCATTGGGATCTGTAACTACAAGTGTATATGACGCAGAAGCATCCTTATAGGTTGCATCGTCAGAGATTGCAGCAGTGATAACAGTTGAACCACTGGCTTTAAGAGTAATGGCACCTGTAGAAGAATTAACCTCAGCAACTGATGTATTGCTACTGCTATAAGCAACAGCGATTGATGCAGCAACTGGGTCAACAGTCAATGTCGGTGCAGAGAAAGACTCTCCCAATGTGGCATCCTCTGTGTCATTTGGGAAAGAAAGAGAAACGTTTGTGCGGGTATCGGTTGCCTCTATATCTATTGATGTAATACCAACAGAACCACCAGTGGATGTCAAATA
>JAFTFC010000016.1 GCA_017449725.1 Prevotella sp.
GACAGTGGCGTGTAACTGACATATACGATGTTGTTTTCAGTTTCCGATAGTGTTTTCAATGGATTGAAACGTGCTTCATCCTGCCAGTAAAGGTAGTTCTCGTCATAAACCAGCGGACTGCGCATGAATTCAGGCAGCGACGGCGTCAGGTCGGAGACATCGCTGACAGAACCTTGTAGCGTTAGGTTTCCGGAGAGGTCGTAGAGTTAGTATCTGAACGACAAGGTAACCGGCTCGAGTGTAAAGCCCACGAGGTTTTCTGCCTCGGTGTCGTTGTGCTGGCGTCCACCATCGCGTATCACCTTCGGTCCTTCGCTATAAGTGAAGTAGGCATAGTCGTTGTCTGCAGTACCCGAGTTAATACCCAACAGTTCGAACTTGTTGTTAGCACTGTTCCAGTTTGTAATGATGAAAGTGTTATATGTCTTGTCGATATCGGCAGCGGGAGCAGTTCCGTAACTGTTCACTCCGACTGCAATCGAGGGATTTCGGAAGTTGTAGAGCGAAGCCTGATATGGGTCGTTATTGTTAGTGGTTATACGCCAGATGTTCTGCTGTAGCTTCGTCTGATCTGACGTGAGGCTCGTTGCCGTAGCGCTTATCGAGCCATCGTCTTTGTTGTACGTCATGTAATAGTCCGTTGGGGTGTTGTCGGCACGGAGTTTCATGTTGTACATCTTTGTTCCGTCGAAGCCCTTTCCTGTTATTGCATCGTTGTCAATGTCATACAGCACATAGATGTTTCCGACGCTTCCGAAGGTCGGCAGGTTGGTGTATGATGCTGCGGAAGGGTTAACCATTCGGAACACACTGTTCTTAAGTGATTCCGAGTCGAACTCTGACAATGGGAAGTATCGGAAGTTCGTAGCACCATAGGCTTTGAGATGCGACGGCAGTGACGGGGTATAGGCAACTCCCGCCATGTATTTGTCGGTATATGTCAGTGTCTCACGACCATTCTTGTTTATCACGTGATAAGTGTAGGTGGTAGGCTTGGCGAGGATTGTAGTCTGCGTGGCAGTAGCGGTAGAAGTAAAGGTTGCCGTTGTCGAGAGTCCGTTGATGACTCGGGTATGGTCGAAGCGAGGCATCAGTCGGAGGTTTCCGCTGGCATCCTGCACTGCCATGAATGTCTCGTTGGTGATGTTCACCGTTGACTGGTCGTAGCCGATGGAGTTGAATGCCGTAGTGCCGTGCCCGCTGGTCTTAAAACCTATGGAAGGACTGCTTCCGCCCGTCCATATTCCCGCTCCGAGGGTTGCTGCTGTGTAGTCGGCTTGCAGGTACAAGCCGTTGGCGGCATTCCTCAACTGCAGGTTGTATGGGTCAAAACCGTTGCGCCCTTCAGAATAGTTATTAGCCTCTGTCTCTGCCTGACTGAGGGCTGCCTCTTGAGCGCCGCTCTCACCCAGATAGCGATAACCCATCTCACGGTCGATATTGAAGTTAGGCTGTAGGTACCACAGATAACTGTCTGTGATGGCATCATAAGAGGCAGGTGCTGCACTTTGTGTGATACCCGACCCGTTAGTGGTAAGCCATTGGTTGTTCTGACCTACCATGAATGCCGAAGCCTGCGTAGCCGACTCTGTGGCTGCTCCAATGTATGATTCGTTGTACTCTTTTTTAACGTCGTAGGTGACATAAAGGTCTATGAGTCGATTGCTGCTGTCCTTGACATTACCTGTCTTGGAGGCGTTGTAGGCGAAGTCGGGATAGGATGCCAGTGACGTGGAGGTGTATTCTGCTGAACCATCCTCAGTCGTGGCTGCGTTGCTGACAGTAAAGATGTGGTAACCCGGTTTTTTGGAGCCTGATGTCCACCAATGGTATTTCTCCACCATAGGACTGTCGTAGACCTTCAACTGTTCTGCGTCGAACGGTCGGCGCATAATCTCCCATCCGTGTTGGTCGAGAAGAATAACCTGTGGTGTTAGCGATACTTCCTCGAAAGCAAATTCGCCATTGCCCATGCTAACAGTCTGGAACCAGTGGTTTCCTTTACTATAACTCTTTGTGGCTCTGGGGTTCGATGACCATGGCGCAGCATTTGCCATGGCGTCATAGTTGTGCCATCCTATGGCGTTAAGTTCTGCTTTCTGGGTATCAGATAGGTTGTAGTCAACCGGTTGCTCACCGACAGAGAGTCCAGCATTTTCAAGTATGTTGTATGCTGTAGGATTGTTCTTCCAATACTGCTCGAAAGAGTTTACTGTACGCCGTTCTGTGGTCGACCCGTCGTTAATGTTGTCAACAGTGACGAGACGGGTATGTCCTGCCGAACCGACAATCATGTACTCTGTTCGGGGATATGCTGAGGCATCATCATTAAGGGTGGTTACTCCAGTAATGACATGTTGGCTGCCACCAAAGGTTTCCGCGTATGTACGAAGATAGTTATGACTTGAAGCCTGTGCCTGGTAACTCATGATATACACATGATAGGGGTCGGCGGTGGGGCTGACGACGTGCCAGAGCCAACGGCTACGAGTGGTGGCACCGCTGGACAACTGCAGATCCCAGCGCTCGCTACCATAGACGTAGAGGCAGGCATCACCATTGGAGTATGGGTACATGGCTTTGCGCTGGGTGGTCATGACACCGTCTGAACCATCCTCCTGATTGAACATTTCACCATTCAGGAAGCGCAGCATGTATGTTCTGGAGTTTCTGTTGCCGTCGTCAGTGGTGTCTATGTCTATAGAGTTGCCCACATCGTAAGTACAGTAGATCTTTCCGTCGGGAGCCTCGGCAGGACTCTGAAGTTCTGTTGCCCCGCCTTTGAGTGTATATTCTCCGGTGGCGATATCGAAGTCGTCCTCGGTATAGAAGTGATACTGCGAAACGAGGGGGCTGCTCCAGGCTGAAGGTACTTGCAAGTCCTGCGTTTCACCGTCAATGGGACCGACAATGAGGTGCTTGGACTTGTCAATGATGTAATACGTTGTTGCTAAATCGCTGGAAAGAACACGCATCGTGTTACTATAATGGGTCTCGTTGATATCCGCTTCGGTTGCTGCGGTGAGGGTAATTTCGTCATAGTCATCAATACCGTCGCTGTTACTGTCGCCAGGGTTGGTGGTCATGAGGATGAAATATACCTTGCTGTTCCCATCTGCACCTAACGATTTGGAAGTGTCGGTTGTGCCGTTGTGTGTGAGAAAAATGTTCTTGTCGCCAACGTTCTGCACCTTGACAGCGTAGGGGTCTTGTCCTGTGAAATACCATAGGTGGTTTTTCTCTGTTTTGTTGCTGGCATTGTCGTCGTAGCCTATTGCCCCACTGTTGTTGTAAGCATATTTGTTGCTTTGGTTGTTCACCGTCACGTTGAAGGCTCGTGCTCCGCGCAAGTGCATGAACTTCTCCATCAGGTGGCTCGAGGTGTAGCGGATGTATATGTCGGCAGCCGTTGTCGGTGTCTCGCTTACGGGGTTGGTCAGTCGGTACGCCTTTCGTCCGTCGCTCACTGGACTGGAGGTTTCTGTTGCCGTGAGGTATCCTGTAAGTGTCTCACCCTCGATATACTGACTGCGGATTGCCGCTGGTAGGTTCTCGTAACTTATGGTGGTGTACATCTGCTGTTCGGCAGAACCACTGATAGCCTCACGCCCTGTGTTGTCAATGATATGATAGGTATAGGTGTTTGAAGGCAGGGCTACGGCGGCGAGTTCCATCGGTGAGGCGTTCATGTATTTCGCTGCGCCCGACTGGTAGCCAGCATATCGCGGGTTGTCGAAGGTTCCCTGCGCACGCAATTGGAATTTCCCGTCTGGACTGTCGGGGATAATCTCCCATTTCACCGTGTTTCCTGCTGCCTGCGGAGAGATGTCGGTGGCAAGCGCACTACCGGTAGGTACTCCAAGATAGTAGTTGTCGCCTGCACCACGGTTCTTAATCATCAGCTCGTATGGGTCGCCGTAGAAGGCGTAGATGTAGTCGAAGGAGTATGTGCCGTCAAGTCCGGCAACCAATTGATTGTTGCTGAGGTGTGTAGGAGCGGTGACATCACCCACCTTTGCAGTCATGCGATACCAGTTGGTCTCTTCATTGGTGCTCACTTTGAAGGGCATGTTGGCGGTGTCTACGGTGTATTTCACGTAGATGATGTATCCGTTTTCGCCAAGTATACAGTCTGCAGCAGCGTCTTCCCACTTGGCTACACTCGTGCCACCGGTTATCTCGTTGGTGAATTCCTCGTCAGAGTAGAAACTTATACTACTGATGTATTTACGCTCCAAATCCTCGGGTAGGGCGAAAGGGTCAGTATCGATATCGTAGTCTTCCGAATGGGTTACAAAAGACCCCGACGGTGTCTTGACTTTGAACTCGAAGGGTTTGATGCGTGCCTCGACAAACCTCAGTTGAGCCGGAACACGGTCAGACTTATATATGTCTGACGTGGTGTTCTGGTTACGCATCCATTGCACGTTGTTGCTTCCGTCGGTGCCGTTGGTGCCGAAGAAGTACAGATATTCATAGCCGTTGTACTCCATGTCTGTACTTACAATTGCCATATTGTAGTAGGTTTCGTTGTAAGTCAGCATCATCATCGGTCTGCCGATGGTGGTGTAGTAGCCAGCCATAGAACGGAACCAGCCCTGGGCGATGCTTTCGCTCGCCTTGACATAGAGTTCCGAGCCGTTGCCCTTGTTCTCGTTCATCCACTTGTTTGAGATGTGGATGGCGTAGGGGTCGTTGCCGGTGAACTTCCACAGGTGGTAGTCGTCGGTGAGCGAACCAGTCATGTGGGTTGCACTGTTGCAAATCGAACTGTTTTCAGGCTTGCCGTTGTTGTTAAGGCGGCTGTAGAGGTAGTTGTCCTGATTGTTGTAGCGGTTTATTATCTGATACCATAGAGTGCCATCGAGTGTTGGCAGCGACGAGGGTTTCGTCGACGGATCGTAGTGGTATCCGACATATACTGTTCCTCCAGTTACTTGACTGTAAAGGGTTATTGCCGATGCTGCCGCCGCAGTACGCTCACCGTCGGTGGTGGCAGCGCTGTAGGCTGCTGCGGCTTCTTTTGTATTGAAGAATTTATAGTTGGCGTCGCTGGTGATATAAGGCGACTTTATGGACGAGGGGACATCCAGCGCATCTGCGGGACTCTCGTCTATCTTGACAATGGCAACATCACCGGACTTATTCACAATATGGTAGATGGCGAAGTCGGGTAGCAGTTGTATCTGTGAAATATTGGTGCTGTTGGGGTCTTCACCGCGCCACGAACGGAAGCAGTGCCACTGGTAACCGTTAGACATGGCACCGCTGGCGTTGGGGTTGCCGTTGGCGCATAGGTAGTAGGGCATGGTGTTCTCGAAACCACTGTTAGAATTTGAGTTTGCACCGACGCGGTAGTTGTAGTTTATGCCGTTGTATGCTCCAACGAGTTGCACGGAGTTACTCCATATACTACTCCAGTTGTTGTTATAGGAGTACGGACTACTGTCGTTCCCCTGTGTGAAAAAGAACGACTGCATGGTGAAGTCGCTCGTTGCCGACTGGTTATAACTTCCGTCAGCTATCTTGGTCTGATAAGTGACATAGGGAATCTTGTTTGAGGTGCTCACTCCTGCCACACTTACCGTTCCGCCCGACACACTGGCATCAGCGTAGTCGCTGGTGATATACACGTCATAGGGGTCACCGCCGTCGTTGAACTTCCATAGATACTTGTCGAGGTTGGTGCCGTCAAGTTGGGTGGTCATCTTCAGTTTGTTGCCATCGGCACTGTCGAAGTATATATACCACCATATGCCGTTTCGGTTACGTGCCCGCATAAGGTACTTCACGCTGCCCACCTTACCCACGCGCTCGCTTTTGGCATCGTAGCGCACATAGTATGTGGCACCGTCAGTTGCCGTGGCTCCCAATGAGAGTGCGTTAGGCTTGCTCGCACCGTTAGTTGAAGCATCCGTCTGCGCGTCAGCGAGCGAGGTGTAGAAGCGAAAGTTTTCGGCGTAGATACCTTGTGCCTTGGGGTCAACAGCAAGTGTCGTAGAAGTGCTGGCATAGTTGAATGCCACCTTTCCCTTGTTATTGACGATATAGTAGCGGGCAGTTAATGCCCATGTCTCACTTGTCATGCCTCCGATTAAGGCAAATAGTAGGAACAAAAGAGTCTTCTTACTTAAAATAGTTCGTAGAATCAGTTTGCTGTTTGTCATTTCTTTATTATCTTCTTTTAGTCCAGAATGTGTTGTATATCAACACGTTATTCTATACATGTGCGTGTACGCACATATATATAACGCTGCAAAGTTACGATTTTATGGTGAAATAATCGTCATTCTAAGTGTTAAATTTTTGCTTTGTTGTTAAGTAGACTGAAAAATTTTCATATCTTTGTCGGCGAAACATCAATACTTAAAAACATGAGAAAAACAAAGATCCTGACCCTTTTGGTATTCTTTTTTGCTAATGTAATGGTGCTGCGTGCAGCTACATATCAGCATTACAGTGAGTGGATGGCAGCATCTGAAATGCAGCGTACCCCTCATCCCTACAACCTGAACTTCTCTAC
>JAFTFC010000126.1 GCA_017449725.1 Prevotella sp.
AATGTCGCTATATCACTGGCGCAGATGGGCGACGACGTGGAGTATGTAACACGTCTGCCGAACAACATGCTTGGAGTGGCATGCCGCAACGAGCTGCGCCGCTTCAACGTGGGAACGCGACACATCATCTGGGGCGGTTCGCGACTGGGCAAGTACTTCTACGAGCAGGCGGCATCGCTGCGCGGCTCGAGTGTTGCCTACGACCGTGAACACTCGTCACTGATGACCCTCCACACCCACATGCTCGACTGGCGCGAGATACTTCGCGGAGCAACCATTTTCCACTGGTCGGGAATATCGTGCGCACTGTCCGAAGGGGCGAGCGACGCTACCCTCGACGGACTCGACGAAGCGCTGCGCCGCGGCATATACACCTCGGTGGACATCAACTACAGAAAGAACCTGTGGAAGTACGGTCAGGAGGCGCGCGACGTGCTGTTCCCCGCCGTCAAGGCGTGTCATATCGTCTTCGGTGATACCGGCGAGTGGGAGCTGATAACGGGCAAGAAACTGCCGAAGTTCGAAGCCCGCGACACCACCTACAAGATGGACCTCGATGGATATAAGAAGTTCTTCGATGATGCTCAAGAGATGTTCCCCAAGGGTCGCCACTTCGTGATGGCGGTGAGGAACGTGCTGTCGGCAAGCCACCACCTGCTGACGGGTCTGCTCTATGCCGACGGAGTACTGTATCACACGGGTATTGTGGACATCAACCCCGTTCTGGACCCCATGGGTGTCGGCGACGCCTTCATCGCAGCCTACCTGCATGCCCACTTCCGCTGGAAGGGACAGCACCAGAAGCACCTTGACTATGCGCTGACGGCATCGGCAATGAAGAACACCATCATCGGTGACTTCAACCTGCTGTCGGAGCGGGAGGTTCTGGATACAATGAGGGTAGTGCTACCGGAGACAGAGGAGCATATTCCGATAAAGACATATATTTAAAAAACAGAAATGAGGATGCGTTTGTATCCTCATTTCGTTTACTTACAAAGCTTGCAGCCCTCGCACTTGCTTAGCTGTCCGCGGAAGCGTTTTTCCACGAGATAGTGCAGTCGGTCGCGCAGCGGCTGTAGTTCCATTTTATCGATGACTTCGTTGATAAATGCGTTCTGCAGGAGCAGGCGTGCCTCTTCGCGCGATATTCCTCTCTGCTGCATGTAGAAGAGGGCGGCATCGTTGAGCTGACCTACTGTAGAGCCGTGAGCACACTTCACGTCGTCGGCATATATCTCGAGCATCGGCTGGGTGTACATCCGCGCCTCGCGGGTAGCCGTGAGGTTCTGGTTTGTCATTTGCGAAACGGTCTGCTGCGCTCCCTCCTCCACCATCACCCTACCGGCGAAGGCACCCGTTGCGGAGCCGTCGAGCACGTACTTGTAGAGTTCATTGCTCGTGCAGTTGGGCACATGGTGAGTGATGAGCGTATTGTTGTCCACATGCTGCTGTTTGTCGGCAATGACGCAACCGTTGCAAGCACATTCGGCTCCTTCACCGCTGAAGGTGAGGTCGAGGCGGTTGCGAGTTATTCCGTTGTGCAGGGTAATGACGTTATGGTTCACCCTGCTATTAGCCTGCTGATCGATATATACGTTGCTCACGCGTACATTCTTATTATGAGTTTCCTCGAGGCAGTACAGATCGAGCGACGCATTCTCGCCGACAAAAGCCTCTATGACCTGTGTCGCCAGGAAGTTGCGGTCGTCGGCAGCGTGGTCGCAGAACAGCATTTTTATTTCTGCCCCCTCCTCCAGTACTATAAGCACACGACGATTTACCATGAGGTCAACGTCGGAGCGCAGGATATTGATTACCTGAATGGCACGATCGACCTTGACATTCTTAGGCACATAGACGTACAGACCGTCCTGCGCCAACATAGTATTAAGATCGGTAACGGCATCACAGGCTTTGCCTGCCAACTGGTTGTAGTATTTTGATGTAGCGAACTCCTTCAAAGAGCCTACGATAACACCCTCTGGAAGATTACCTTTAGGCTTTTCGTCCTGATAGAAGACATCGTTCACCACGAAGTAGAGGCTAGTAGAAAGGTTAGGAACGTCGCAATGGAAGGCATTATACGGATCAACGGGGATATTGAGGCGGTTGATGTTCACTCCATAGTCGGGAGCGAAGAGTTCTGCCATATCGGTATATTTGTAGCGCTCAACCTTTCGGCTGGGGAAACCATTAGTGGCGAAACGCTCGAACGCCTCGTCGCGCACGGCATTCATCGCATCGCAACTATGCGAGCAAATCGCAGAGCGCATCTGCTTGTAGAGGTCGATATATTGCTGTTCACTCTTCATTTCTAATGTCCTCATATCCGTGTTCCTGAATTTCCTTCGCCAGTTCGGGACCTCCGGTGCGCACAATCCTTCCCTGATAGAGCACATGAACATACTGCGGACGAATCATCTCGAGCAGACGGTCGTAGTGGGTTATGACAATGCACGAAGTCTCGGGCGTCTGCAGTTTGTTGACGCCCTCTGCCACGATACGCATGGCATCTACATCGAGTCCCGAGTCCGTCTCGTCGAGGATGCTCAGTTTGGGTTCGAGCATAGCCATCTGGAATATCTCGTTGCGCTTCTTCTCGCCTCCCGAGAAACCCTCGTTCACCGAGCGGTTAGCCAGTTTATTATCCAGTTCGACCACCTTCTGCTTCTCGCGCATCAGTTTTAGGAACTCACCCGCTTTCATCTCCGGCAGTCCCAGGTACTTGCGCTTCTCGTTGATGGCAGTCTTCATGAAGTTAGTCATCGATACGCCCGGAATCTCCACCGGGTACTGGAACGAGAGGAACAGTCCCTCGTGGGCACGGTCTTCGGGCTTCATCTCCAACAGGTTCTTGCCGTTGAAGAGCACCTCGCCCTCGGTAACTTCGTATATAGGGTTGCCCACCAGCACTGCCGAGAGCGTAGATTTTCCAGAACCGTTAGGTCCCATGACAGCGTGAATCTCTCCGTCGCGGATGGTAAGATTGATACCCTTTAATATTTCCTTTTCGCCGATTCTGGCGTGCAGGTTTCTTACTTCTAACATATTCAAGCCCCCTAAGTTAGGGGGATGGGGGTCTGAACAAGCGTTTATCAGACCATTATTTATTATTATTGGGAATCTGCGCCTGTTCAGACCCCCTACCCCCTAACTCAGGGGGTTACATTATCCGACCGTTCCCTCGAGCGATACGCTCAGCAGTTTCTGCGCCTCCACGGCAAACTCCATAGGCAGTTTGTTGAGCACCTCCTTGGCATAGCCGTTAACAATTAGTCCTACTGCCTGTTCGGTGGGGATGCCTCGCTGATTGCAGTAGAAAAGCTGCGACTCGGAAATCTTGGAGGTCGTAGCCTCGTGCTCAAAGATTGCCGTGGGGTTCTTAACGTCCATATATGGGAAGGTGTGGGCACCGCACTGCGAGCCCAGCAGCAGCGAGTCACACGAAGAGTAGTTGCGGGCATTCTCCGCCGTCGATGTGGCTCGCACCAGACCTCGGTAGGAGTTCTGCGAGTGTCCTGCCGAGATACCCTTCGAGATGATTGTAGACTTGGTGTTTCGCCCGATGTGTATCATTTTCGTTCCCGTGTCCGCCTCCTGGTAGTTGTTGGTGACGGCAACCGAGTAGAACTCCGCCGTGGAATTGTCACCGCGCAGTATGCA
>JAFTFC010000127.1 GCA_017449725.1 Prevotella sp.
ACAAGTATGTATATGCTGACCCTGACAATGAGAACCATACAACTAACACAAACAATTTTTTCACAGTAGCAAAAACAAGTGGTGCCATTTCTGCTTATGGAATTGCTCATACATTTAATGAAAAAATCTACACCCAAGCCTTAAAGATGGAGAATACTACATACATTGAGTTTACTGCAACAGAAACTTTCTCTCTCTCAATGTATGTTTTCTGGCGAAGTGCCAATACTTTCAAATTGCAAGTGTATAATGAAGGAACCTCGGACTATGATGCTGCAACTACGTACACGGCTTCTGCAACATCGGGTTCTTATGATGACACCTATGTGTATAATAATTTGCCAGCAGGAAAATATAAATTGACACGTACTAGTGAGATAGATATTTATCTGCTTCAAATTAGATATGGTACTGTAGTTGAGACTAAATATACTGTAACAACCAGTGCCAATAATGCTAGTATGGGTTCTGTAACTCCTGAAACGACAGAATACACATCTGGTACAAAGGTAACATTAACCGCAACCCCCAAGTTGGGTTATTATTTCCAGAAGTGGGTGATTAATGATGTAGATCAGGCAACTAACCCGTATATTATAAACTCTCTTGATGGGAATGTGACAGGTGTAGCACATTTTGCTGCATTAAAGAAACTTACTTATACGGGAACAACAGGTGTAGCATATGCTTCTGATGGAGATGGTACAATAACAGTTCCAGCAAATCACTATCATTACACAGCAGGAAAGACTGTTTCCTCTTGGACTGGAGACGATGAGGTTACCTATAATGCAGGCGATGTTAAGACACTGACCACAAATGTGGCTTTGACACCTAACTATAGCAATAATTCGGTCGCCTTAGGCGATGCACCTACTACTATCAATTGGACTTTTGCCCGTAACTCTGGCGCACCAGTTATTGCGGTGGAAGGTAATACCATCAATTACGTGCAGCAAGCAACGATAAGCGGTAACACAATTGATGTTAATCTTTTTATTGATGCTACTTCAGGAAAGTGCAATAATACTAGCAGTGATGTACGTGCTCAAGTTAATGGAGGAACTAAATTTACGCTGAAGGCTATTTCTGGGATGACAGTTACATACAAAAGTGCTTCTGGTACCCATACAGATGTGTCTAAGTTTGATTTTGGAACCTATGCCTCCGATGTTGATGCTTCTATGAGTAGTAATAATCTTGTTTTTACTTATAATGGTTCTGCTGATGAAATAACATTCACGGACAACGATGGAGGAATGTGGTCTTCGGGATTGAGCGTGACCTACCCAGGTCCTTCTTTCGCTATCACTTACGACGATGCTATTGCAAACGGCTCTATTAGCGGTGATGCAACGGCAGCAGTTGGTGAAACAGTAACGGTAACAACAACCCCTGATAGTGGTTATGAGTTTGGTAGTCTTGTTATTAAAAAGACCTCTGACGATTCAGACGTAACAGCATCTTGTAGTGTCAGCGACAATACATTCGTTATGCCTGCATATGCAGTTACTGTTAGTGCCACATTTAATGTTGCAATTGCAAGAGAGGACTACATAATGAGTTTCAGTAATACAGTTACACCAGATGTGTATTTTAATATCACGAATTCTGACAATTACAGTAACTCAATTGTATCTGCAAGTACATATGGCTCTGATGGCTATCAAGCGTCTGCAGGATATACATATGCATTCGTATCTACTTCACCTAGTTCAAGCGGTAGTGGTAAAACATCTGCGTTAATTTCAAAATCATATTATACAAACATATCAGCGATTGAGGTAGAGGCTTCTCGTACAAGTGCTTCCGATGAGATAAAAATAGAGGTTTCTCCTGACGCAGATTTCTCAGTTGTGGGTAATATTATTATGGTACATGCTAGTGCTGTTTTCTCTACTAGTAACAATAGATATGCCAAGATAACAGAGGATAATCTTAGTTGTTCCGGTTATATTAGAATAACCTTTAAGAGTGGTGGAAATAGCAAGAATCAAGCGATGTCCTACCTGAAGGTGACAGCTGCTAGTGCAACAGAGCCTATAACTACGGCTCTCGCAGCAGGCAATCGTAATTACGTTTCATATATAACAAGTCAGAAGTTAGACTTTGCTAGTGCAAGTGGTATCTCTGCATATATTGCTACAGGTCTCAATGCTGGTGAGACGGCTGTAGTCCTTCAGAATGTTGACATTGTTCCGGCAGGAACACCTATCATCGTGAAGACTGACACTAAGGGTGCTACCGTTAATGTTCCTGTGACAACGGCTAGTCCTAGTTCTATTGATGGCAATAAACTCGTTGCTGGTGATGGTACAACTACATGGAATGGTACTGTAGGAACGACATACTACTATTTGGCTAATGACCAGTTCCATGAAGCAACTAGCGGTACATTACAAAGTGGTAAGGCTTACCTTGCACTTACCTCTGGTGGTGCTCGCATGCTTGACATCCTTCCTGGTGGAGGCGGTGGCGGTACAACTGCTATCGAGAATGTAAAGGTTGGCTTAGAGAATAATGTATATTATGATCTGCAGGGTCGTCGTGTACTGTATCCAAAGAAAGGCCTTTACATTGTGAATGGTAAAAAAGTCATTATTAAATAATGTATAGGAGGAACGCAATATGAAAAAGACATATATTAATCCCACAATAGAGGTTGTCAATATTAAGGCTCCCCAACTCTTAGCAGGTTCACCCGAGGTTCCTAAAGGTAGTTCAGGTAGTGCTGATGACGCTGAAGGTCGTTACGATGACTGGGACTGGTAATCTCTAGAATCCATATACCTCACAGGGCTAGCCCTGTGGGGTTAACTAATGAAACAAACAACAATTACTAACAATAAAAAGCAAATTATGAAGAAAATTTTTACTTTAGTGACGCTACTGGTGGCTATGGTTACCAGTGCATGGGGAGCAGCCACTGTTGTTGGTTACACAGAGGCAATCAATGGCACAAAACTTGACGCACGTGTGCTTTCTAATGGTGGCCTAGAGCATCTGGCTATTTCTGATCCAATTTTCGGCTCTGCTATTACAGACCAAGGTTCCAGAGAAGTGCAAATTGATGGAACTAAATATACAAATACCAAATCATGGCGTAAGAGTGTAAATGGTAAATATGACAACCAGAACGTAGGATATAAACTCACTGTAGGCACTGGATATAAGATGAACATTTCTAAGGTTAATGCTCGTATAGCCGTTGCCGACGATACATATACATGGTATGTTGAGATTTTGAATTCTGCAGGTACACAGGTTTGGAAGTCAAGTGAGGTCACGACAACGAAAGCATCCTCTGGTAAGGTTGATAACGTAGATGTTTCTGCAGTAGATGATGTTCAAGGTCTAACAGGTACTGTTACTGTGAATCTTTGGGTAAAACAGGGTGGTAGTACTAAATACTTTAGCATCAACTATCTGCAGTTGTCGGTTGAATTGGAAGAGGATACTCGAACCAACTATACAATCACAGCCAATGTTGCTGACGGTCAAAATGCCTTTGGCTCTATTGACAAGGCTGGTGCCAATAGTGTGCCTGAAGGCGATGCAATTTCTTTGAAGGCTACGGCTAATGCGGGTTATGCCTTTATCAATTGGACAAAGGATGACGTGGAGGTATCTACTAGTGCAACTTTGGCTCTTTCTAATGTTACTGCCAATGCTACTTATGTTGCCCACTTCAAGAAGTTGTATAAGGCAACATACAGTCTGGGAACATACGCAGGAACACTGTCTGGAAAAGTACTCTGCTCATACAATGCCGCCAACAGCGTCAATGAGATCTATGCTGATAAAGATGACAATTATACCATTCCAGCATACGCTGACAAGTACCTTTATCGAGAAGGCTATACCTTTGCAGGATGGAGTTATGGCGGCAATGTTTATGAATCTGGTGATGTGATCTCCGGACTTACGGAGAACCCGACTATCACACCTACGTGGACAGCCACAACAGCCTCTCTTTCTAATTCTCAGAATAAGAACGTAATAACATGGTCTTTGGCAAAGGCTGACATCGTATTTATGGACTGGCAGAGTTCTGACAAGTATGGATATTATACTCAGACGGCTTCTGTGAATGGTGAGACGATTGCAATTCCTATGCAGATTACTAAAGGTAAAGTAGGAAACTACAATCGTACTGATGCTTTGGCCCAGACTAATCAGAATACTCAATTTACGATACCTGCTGTCAAGGGAATGGTTGTTTCTATTGCTGATGCTTATGCAAATTTATCTACAACGACCATCGCTGGTTCCACAGACTACGAAGGTACGGGAACAAAGTCAATCTCTTATACCTATACAGGAACTGATGAGACTATCGATATTGTGATTGGTGAGAATAATCAATATATGACTTCTATCGTTGTAACTTATCCTGTTACTGCCTCTGCTCTTAACTTCACTCCT
>JAFTFC010000128.1 GCA_017449725.1 Prevotella sp.
ACAAACCCGATGCAGGTTGCTTTGAAGTAATGGAGCCGAAGTCTTAAGAGTGTCGTAATGTCGTTATATCGTTATCTCGAATAATATAAAAACCAAAAATATGAAAAACATTACCTTAGAATCTAAAATGACAATGTGCCAGATGGACGAACTCTCTGCAGACGACCGCCGTCTGGTAGAAAAGGCCATGGAAGCCACACAGAACTCCTATTCGCCATATTCGCACTTCCGCGTGGGAGCGTGCATCCGACTTGAGGACGGAGAAGAGATAATAGGAGCAAATCAGGAGAATGCCGCCTTTCCGGTAGGACTGTGTGCCGAGCGCACCGCCATCTTTGCTGCCCAAGCGCAGCGTCCCGACCAGCCGATAGTGGCACTCGCCATCACTGCCCGCAATCAGCGCGACTTTGTTGACGACCCCGTGGCACCTTGTGGCTCGTGTCGTCAGGTAATCCTTGAGATAGAGCAGCGCTATGGTCGTCCGATTCATATTTTGCTGCATGGTAAGTCAGGTATTTATGTTGTCGAAGGAATACGCAATCTGCTGCCCCTTTGCTTCGTAGATGAGGCTATGAGATAAAGAAAAAACGGTCTTTCGAGAAAAAAGTTAATGAAAAATTTGGCGGTTTCAGTGGAATGTATTACCTTTGCAACCGCAATTCAGAAATGAGTTGTTTCGGCAATCTCAAAAGAGCCCGAGGAAGGATGGGTGAGTGGCTGAAACCAGCAGTTTGCTAAACTGCCGTACGGGTTCCCGTACCGGGGGTTCGAATCCCCCTCCTTCCGCAAGGCAGCGAGGCAATTGCACTAACCTGGTGGATTCATCTAATGGTTAGGATACAAGATTCTCAATCTTGGCATAGGGGTTCGATTCCCCTATCCACTACCAAACAAAAGCCCCGTAAGTCATGAGACCTACGGGGCTTGTTTATTTGAATAGTAGAAAACATGTCTCGCACTAACGCTTTCGCCCACCCACGAGCCCATGTCTTAAAACGGCTGCCGCTCGGAAAGTCGTACTTCGCAATATGTCTCTTCGGATTCGTACTTGCCAAGCGACCGCTTAGTGACGTAGAACTGAACCATGAGCGTATTCATGCTGCCCAGCAGCGCGAACTGCTCTTCCTGCCGTTCTTCCTGTGGTATGGAATAGAATGGCTTGTGCTGGTGCTGAAATATCGCAATGCCACTAAGGCGTACTTCCATATTCGATTCGAAGAAGAGGCTTATCGCCACGAACGCGACCTAAATTACTTGGAAAAGCGGCGCCACTATAGATACAAATAGTAAACTTCATAATAGTAATCATGTCATACACCTACAAATACCCCCGTCCGTCAGTCACTGCCGACTGCATCGTTATTACCCGTGAACCGGAACCGCGAGTGTTGTTAATTAAAAGAGGTAACTACCCCTTTAAGGGACACTGGGCTTTCCCCGGTGGTTTCATGAACATGGATGAAACCACAGAACAGTGTGCTATTCGTGAGTTGGAGGAAGAGACCGGACTTCGGGTTACGGAGGTACGGCATGTAGGAGTCTATTCCAAGGTAGACCGCGATCCGCGTGGGCGTGTTGTTACTGCTACCTACCTTGCCAGGATTGACCAGCCCGCAGAAGTCGTGGGAAGCGATGATGCTGCTCAGGCGCAGTGGTTCCCCATCTCCGCCTTGCCTCCCCTCGCTTTCGATCATGAGGACATGATGCGTGACGCCCTCGCCTTGTGTGGTCTTTAGGAAACCGGTTCCGTTCCTTCTTCAGCCTTATTTGCTTTGGACGGAGCTATGAAGTAGTCTTCGAGCTCCTTCTCTGCGCTGCCTCCGATATTATTGAGGTCGCGGATGATAACGCCCTGCTCAAGAAGTGCTATTCGGGTGCTTATCTCCACGGTGTGCGCCAGATTGTGAGAGCTTACGAGGATCGTTGCACCGGTCTCGTGGTTATAGTCAACGAGAAGTTGCTTTAGGACATTCTGACTGGTGGGGTCGAGGAAGTTGAACGGTTCGTCGAGAATCACAAGCGACGGTTTGTTTAGTAGGGTAGAGATGGTGCCTACCTTGTGCTTGTTTCCGGCAGAGAGGTTGCGGATGAGTTTCTTGTGTCCCATGATTTCGCCTCCCATGAACTGTTCGAATATCTTTAGGCGCTCGTCCACTTCCTGCTTAGTCATTCCGCCAGCCTTGCCTACGAACTGGAAGAATTCCTCGGGTGTGAGGAACTCGATGAGGAAACCTTCGTCGATGTATGCGCCGGTGTTCTGTTTCCACACTTCCGACTCGGCAGAATTTACGGACAGCGGCTCTTCGCCCTCGCGGGCTGGTAGCTGGATGGTCACTGTGCCCTCATCAGCCTTAAGCAGGTCGAGGATAAGGCGGAAAAGAGTGGTCTTGCCGGCACCATTGTTGCCGACAAGACCAAGTATATCACCTGAATTGATGGTGAAGTCGGCGATGTCTACCGCCGTCTTCTCACCAAAGGTTTTCTTTAAGGATTGGATTTTTATCATTTTTTTTCTAGGTTTTTCTAGTTTTTCTAGATTTTCTAGTCTTTCTAGTAGTTCTAGTCTTTCCAGTTTTTCTAGACTTTCTAGATTATACTACGCCTCGTCCGTGGCAGTTCTTGAACTTCTTGCCGCTGCCGCAGGGACACGGGTCGTTGCGTCCTGGGAGTTTGTCTTTTATAATCGGTGTGCGGTTTATCTGCTGGGCTCCCTCGCGGGTGTCGTGGTGTGCTGCCGCTGCCTGGTTGGGGTCGGTGAGGTCGTCCTTCTGCTCGTTATAGCGGCGCGAACGCTGTTCGGGAGCCGCCTCGCGCACGTCGCCCTGCTGCATCTCGGGAATCTGTCCGCGCATGAGGATGCTTACGATGCGGTTGTTCATGTCGTTCACCATATCGTCGAACAGCTTGGCACTCTCCAGTTTGAAGATTACCAGCGGGTCTTTCTGCTCGTAACTTGCGTTCTGAACCGAGTGCTTCAACTCGTCGAGGGCACGCAGGTTCTCCTTCCAGCACTCGTCGATGATGTGGAGCAGGATGGTCTTCTCGAACTGCTTTACTACCGACTTACACTCGGTATCATATGCCTCCTTGAGGTTACAGGGGATGTTGTAGAGGCGCTTGCCGTCGGTTATGGGTACCTTGATGCGCTCGTAGATGGCTCCCTGCTTTTCGTACACTTCCTTTATCACGGGATTTCCGACAGCCTGAATGCGGTCGGTCTTGCGCTTGAAGGCTTCCATTGCCAGTTGGAACGACTCTTCTGCCAGTTTGTCGGGGTTCTCCTCGATGAACTGCTGAGAGGTGAAGGGGCACTCCATAGCGAGCACCTTGACAAACTCCTCGCGGCAGCCTTCGTAGTCGTTCTTCTCGATGATATTCACTACGCGGTCCCAGATGATATTGGTGATGTCCATTCCGATGCGCTCACCCATAAGTGCGTGGCGGCGTTTCTCGTAGACAACGGTGCGCTGCTTGTTCATCACGTCGTCGTACTCAAGCAGGCGCTTACGAATACCGAAGTTGTTCTCTTCAACTTTCTTCTGAGCACGTTCAATGCTTCTCGACATCAGCGGACTTTCTATTCGCTCACCCTCCTCGATGCCCAGGCGGTCCATGACGCTGGCGATGCGCTCGGAAGCGAATAGACGCATGAGCTTATCTTCGAGAGAGACGAAGAATACAGAAGAACCCGGGTCACCCTGACGTCCGGCACGACCACGCAACTGGCGGTCCACACGGCGCGACTCGTGGCGCTCGGTACCGATAATGGCAAGACCGCCTGCGGCTTTCACTTCGGGTGAAAGTTTGATATCCGTTCCACGACCCGCCATGTTGGTGGCAATGGTTACGGTCTTCGAAAGACCCGCCTTTGCCACAATGTCTGCCTCCTTCTGGTGCAATTTGGCGTTGAGGACGTTGTGCGGTATCTTGCGCATGCTGAGCATCTTTGAGAGCTTCTCGGAAATCTCCACCGAAGTGGTACCTACAAGAACCGGACGTCCCTGAGAAATCATCTCCTGAATCTCGTCTATCACGGCATTGTACTTCTCGCGAGCCGTCTTGTATAGGCGGTCGTCCATGTCTTTGCGCACTACCGGCTTGTTGGTGGGAATCTCCACTACGTCGAGTTTGTAGATATCCCAGAACTCACCTGCCTCGGTGATTGCCGTACCCGTCATACCCGCCAGTTTGTGGTACATACGGAAGTAGTTCTGAAGGGTAATGGTGGCGAATGTCTGTGTTTCCTCCTTCACCTTAACGTGTTCCTTAGCCTCGATAGCCTGATGCGGACCGTCGCTCCACTGGCGTCCCTCCATGTTACGACCTGTCTGCTCATCGACAATCTTCACCTCGCCGTCCATGACAACGTACTCGTCGTCCTTGTTGAACATAGTGTAAGCCTTGAGCAGCTGGCGCAGGGTGTGGGCACGCTCGCTCTGCACGGCATAGTGCGACAGCAGTTCGTCCTTTTTCTCCAGCTTCTGCTCGTCGGTGAGGTTTTCGTTCTCCAGAGCCGACAGCTGCGAGGTGATGTCGGGCAGCACGAAGAGCTCCTTGTCGTTCACCTGTGAGGCGAGCCACTCCGAACCCTTGTCTGTGAGTTCTACCGAGTTAAGTTTCTCGTCTACCACGAAATACAGCGGAGCAACAGCCTCCGGCATGCGGCCGTTGTTGTTCTCCATGTACATCTCCGCGGTCTTTAGCATGCCTGCCTTTATTCCCTCCTCGGAGAGGAACTTGATGAGCGGCTTGTTCTTTGGGAGAGACTTATGCGAACGATATAGCGAGAGGAAACCCTCGTCGAGCTTCTCCTGAGCCTCCTTCTTTCTGCCTTCCTCCAAGAGACGCTGTCCTTCGTTTATCTTGTTTCGAGCCTCGGCAAGGAACTGCGTTGCCAGCTGGCGCTGTACACCCACCAGTTTCTCTACCAGCGGCTGGTATTCTTCGAACATCTGGTCGTCTCCGTTCTCCACGGGACCAGAGATGATAAGCGGGGTGCGGGCATCGTCGATAAGCACCGAGTCAACCTCGTCGACAATAGCATAGTTATGGCGGCGCTGCACAAGGTCGGCAGGCGAGATTGCCATATTGTCACGCAGGTAGTCGAAACCGAACTCGTTGTTCGTACCGAAGGTGATGTCAGCCTGATAAGCCTTGCGGCGCTCGGGTGAGTTGGGCTTGTGCTTGTCAATACAGTCTACCGACAGTCCGTTGAACATATAGAGCGGTCCCATCCACTCAGAGTCACGCTTGGCAAGATAGTCGTTGACCGTCACCACATGCACACCATTTCCGGTCAGGGCGTTAAGGAATACCGGCAGTGTAGCCACAAGGGTCTTTCCTTCACCGGTTGCCATCTCTGCAATCTTACCCTGATGCAGTACGGCACCACCGAAGAGCTGCACATCGTAGTGTACCATGTCCCACTGCTGGTCGTTGCCTCCGGCAACCCAGTGGCTGTGGTATATCGCCTGGTCTCCGTCGATGTCCACGAAGTCGTGCTCTATCGCCAGTTCGCGGTCGAAGTCGGTAGCGGTAACTATGATGTCCTCGTTCTCGGCAAAGCGTCGAGCAGTATCCTTTACGATGCTGAATGCAACGGGGAGCACTTCGTCGAGCGCTTTCTCGTAGATTTCGAGCACTTCCTTGTCGAGTTTGTCTATCTCGTTGAAGATGCTCTCTCGCTCATCGATAGGAGTTTCCTCGATGGTGGCCTTGAGAGCTTCGATACGTTCCTTCTGCTCTTTGGCAGAGTCCTGAACATAAGACTGTATTTCCTTTGTTTTTGCACGCAACTCGTCGTTGCTTAGTGCCTGAATCTCCGGGTAGGCGGCTTTAACCTTCTCAACGATAGGCTGAATGAGCTTCATGTCGCGAGACGATTTGTCGCCGAAGAGTGATTTCAAAAAGCTGTTTAAACCCATATCTTTAGTCTTGTTTTTTTACTTTCTTACGTTTTAAGATTTACCTTTTTACCTTTTTACATTTTTACCTTAATATATAATCAGGGCGCAAAATTACGAAAAAAAATCGTTATAACACCATGTTTTTATGCTTTTTTCAAAAATCGTGCCACATTCCTTACCAACAGGGCTGCCCCGACCATCAACATCCCCTCGGCATAGCGCTGCAAAAGGCTTCCCGCGAAAAAGAGGCAGATGAGAACTATCCACATCGAGAACTGCCAATCTGTCTGCTTTTTGCGGCTACGGCTGATCATGCGCCATAGGAAAAAGAGGGGTAGGGGGTTGAACAGCAAGAGTTGAAGATTGACTCTTACGGTGGGGTGCTGCGAGAAAAGCATGAGGAAAAGAATAATTCCCGCCAGTCCGCAGAGCAGCATCATTATGGCGTCGAACTGCCAAAGTGTCCTTCGGGTGAAATGTTCAATGGCGGTAACGATGATACTCAGCACGAGGAGCAGCAGGGCTATATGTGTCGGGGTGATAACCGTAGGGCTCATTGCCATAGGCAGGAGTTCCGTTCCTGCATTATCTCGTTTTTCTACAATAACGGTTTTCTGCTTCACCAGTTTCCTGTTGCCAATATAAGCATGGTCGAAGTCCTCCATGAGTTTCTCGGGTAGGAACTCGCGTTCCTCAAGAGTGGTGCTTCGGTCTGCTCCTACACCCAGCAAAATGTCGTTGCCGAAACGTGCCCAGCGGAACTCTTCATTGTATTCGTGTATTAGTTCGCGAAAAGAGGAAAAACCACTGGGTTTCAGTTTCTTATACTCTATGTATTCACTTAGCTTAACGTACACTACATCACGTGCCTGAGTGGTGCAGTTCTTATAGAAAAAGTTATATCTGTACTCACGGTTTTCTGGTCGGTAATTCTCGGCAATGGCATTGAAAATCCGTTGCTTCTCTTCGGTTGTGAGATCCAGAATTTGTTCTGTGACACTACTGCCGTAGTAGCGGTATTCATAACAGAACAGGTCGAAGGGGAAAATACCTATCTCGTAGTCCGTAAGACCGAAGATGAATCGCGGCACAAAGAACGACTTTGTGACATCAAAGACACCGTAGTTCACCGCCCAGTCCTGATGGTTCGCATCGTCGCGAATCCTCAATGCCGTATGTCCGTAGAGACTATACACCTCGTTGTGCGGCGAACACGTCAGCAGGCTTATCTCCACCGAGTCCATGGGGTGGGCGGCGGCGCCGCTGTTGAGTGCCAGAAATATTGTGAATATGATTATTCGTATAAGTTTCATGGGTGCAAAGGTACGAAAAAATACTTGATTATTCTTGTTTCTGCAAAATATTTACTAACTTTGCAAGCGATAAATGATTTGCGTTTATGACAACTATTATTAACATCACGTAATGCCTATGAGATAAAACCAAAAGAATAGACATATAGAAATTGAAGCGTTAGCTTTATTCTTGCTTATCGAAATTCGGCAAAAATTAAGAAAGCACCAAGAGTAAATGCCTAATGCTCACGTCGCAAGACGTGGGCTTTTACTCGTATATGGTGCATAGGTGTTTGGCGATACCTCGGTAAACATAGACGAAGTTATTAGTCCACGCCTCTTTTTCTGTCTCAGCTCAAAGGGTTTAGGACTAATCACTATAATTATAAACAATCAAAAAACAGAAAGAAACATGAAAAATTGGATTAAATCAATGTTCGCCGTTATTTGCGGCATGATGATTATGACGGTTTTTACCTCTTGTGGCGGTGATGATGACAACGGCAGCGGCAGCGGCACTGGAGGTGGTGGCAATTCCGGCACAACAACTCTGTGGTCAATGTTAG
>JAFTFC010000129.1 GCA_017449725.1 Prevotella sp.
AGGTATTTCTGTAATGTCAGCAACGTGGTTGCTGGTGTTACCTAATCCTCGAGTGATAACATTTGACTGGGGTGACACCCGAGCCTGTTCTTCGGTAAGAGCTTTGGTTCTCACAAGTTCGCCGACAAGAGAATGATCGCCAGTTCGGAAAGCCACTTTATTTCCGCTAATCCTGTAGAACCGGCTGTCACCAAGATGGGCTACCACTGCCGACTGCTGGTTGATGAGGACGGCAACAAGAGTAGATCCCATACCCTGGAGTTCGGGAACCTCAGCCATTTTGTATTCAAGAGCATCCTCAGCCTTACTTACTGCTATTTTCAGCGCCTCGGTACGAGGTGTCTGAGGCGATGCGGACATTATGGTTGTCAGTATCTCTCGCTTTACGATGGCAGAAGCCGTCTTGCCACCAGGTCCTCCCCCCAGTCCGTCACAAACTACTAGAAGGAATCCCAGGGGAGTGTCTACAAATCCCCAGTCATCCTGATTTTCAGGTCTGCCTCCCTGCAAAGAAGAGCCAAACCCATGGAGTGGCAGTAGCTTTGATGATATTTCTACAATCATAGATTCTCTTTATAGTAAAGCAGCGAAAAATGCAATTACAAATATTATTGACACTATGTTAATGCAAGTGATAACTATTCCCCATATAGCCCATTTTGACTGTGTAGATTCAAAGTCCCTTGCACTTTCCCATTTACGGTTCTCCCAGGCCAATCGTGTGCCATAGATACCGAAGAGGATATTGGGAATAGGGAAGAGGTAACCAAAGAACAATGACACTAAGAAAGCCCACCAGCATCCGTTGAAGAAGCCCCACAGCCCGTACAGACCGAAGGCTCCCCAGTTCCATTTCGACGTGTCTGGAGTCGCTGCGGCACGGAGTGCCTGTTGAACAGGTGTTTCTCCCATTGTCCCCATTCCACGTTGAGGCTGCGGATTGGCTGGCTGACTGAAAAACCGGTCAATTTGTTGCCAGCTTATTTGATACTTTCCTGCTAACATAATAACGTCACCACGACTTATTGGTATGGCACGATGTTTGACGTTGATATTGTTGATTAGCGTACCATTAGTACTGAAGTCCCTGAACATCAGCTGATTGCCATCGAAATATATGGTAGCATGATGATTGCTGGCATACATGCACCTTTCGTCAAGGTAGATGTCACTATCCTTGGATCTTCCAATAGTAATCTCTCTTAGTGTCATAGATTCTTTTTTATTTTATTGTGAAACAGTATGATATTTGTTTCTTTGAGTCATAGAGTACAAAAGTTCCTTCGCCACCAACAATGTATTCAACTTTCGTGGTGTGGTTTACACTTGTCTCAATGCTTCGCGGACGATAAGGACTGTTTACTACGTCTTTGAATGTAAATCCATAGACAGTGTTCTTCTTCACAGTCTTGGTGCGCACCTTTACCAGTTTGTAGATTTCTGCGTTCGAGCCGTTGTCGTCGCGGTACTCTATTGTCACAAGTGTGTTGTTGTTTGCATCTTTTTTGATGACGATATCGTTGTTGAGACTGTCGAGGATGAGTTCTCCCTTTCTTCCTTAACTTTGAGGACTTTAGCTTCTTGCCTATTTATAACCACCTCGCCGCTCTTCAGGAGAATATCGTATTTGGGGTCGAACTTCGGATTCTCTTCCTTCCTGGTCTCAGAGATTTCAGACACCTTGATGCTCTGGATGGCACCAGACTCCTGCTGAATGAGGAAGTAGTTTTCTGAATCCTTATTGCTGGAATAATTCTGTTCGATAATTATACCACGCACCTCGTTACCATTCTTTGCCTTTACGACATCAAGAAGCTCACTCTGTGCGAAAATATCCTGATTGGGATTGATAGGCAGGAAGACGTATTTTATTACGTCGTTAATCTTGAAAGAGTGTCTCACACCGTTGTTCATATAGAGCGAGAGGGTAGAGTCGTTCTCCTCAGCATATTGACCTTCGAACTCCATGCCCGACTTCAACTGGTACTTTCGGTTAATGCCAGAAAGGGCTGTCTTTGAGCGCTTTTCGCCTTTTATATAGTTAACATCTTTCCATGCAATATTGTAGACATTAGGTGTCATTTCCAAATATTTCACAATTGTGCCGCGCTCCAGAATCTTTACCTTTGAGACGTGTTTTGTCTTGGTTGCGACATCGGCAAGGAAGATAGTGCGATTGTCGCCGACTCCCTCGAACTCCTCGTTCTTTTCTGCCCATTTTACCCACGCGTCGTTCAGATCCTTAATATTGTAATTCCTCTCGTTTGAGATTGTGGCATCTTTGCTCTTGATGCAAATCTCAGCGTTGTCAGAATGGAAGGTAAGGTTTCCCTTACCATCCTGTTTCTGGATATAACCACTAAGAACAGAACCGTTCTTCAAGTAGATTTTCTGTACTACAACTGCATTTGCTCCGCCGATAAAAGCGATAGACAATGCTATGATTGATAATATCTTTTTCATATACTTACTTTTTATGTGGAGATTCTATAATTTGTTTAATAAGTTTTGCCTTAACACCATAGTTATAGCCTTGAGCATCTGTCTGACTCAGACCTGCATGGTGAACACCTACAAGCATTCCGAATTTGTTAAATATCGGCGAACCGCTTGCTCCACTTGTTGTCGGAGCATTATATCCGAACTCGTATTCGGAGTCCTGCTGAATAATGCTTCCGCCTTGTGCAATTACCTGAATACCCTTTTCGTTATCTTTCTTCTGGAGCAATGAGTTCTGCCCCTTCGGGAAGCCGATAGTATAGACATGCTGACCCACTTTTAGTGCTTTATTGTCTACGTCCATAGAATCAACAACATTAATATATCTTGCTCCGTTAGGCAGTTCGCCCTTTTCAGACTGTATAAGGGCAACGTCTTCGTCTACGTTGTCACCGGCAGAGAGTACACGGCAGCTTACAGCATTTTCTACTGAGTAGTACTTACCCTGAGGCACGAAGAGCAGTTTGTCGAGAACGCCTTCAACCTTAATCTGCGAAATATATGCGGCATCGCCAGTAAGAGCACCGTAAACTCCCTTTGTTTTGTAGTCCTGAATAGAGAGAACTCTTGCGAAATGTTGTTTAAAGATAGCTTCTGCTGTCTCTATTATATTACCCCAAAGCCATGGCTTTACAACATGGAGGTTGGTAATCATCTTGCCATCGTTGGAAACAAAAAATCCTGTTCCACTATAATATGGCATGATACTGAGATCAACCTGTTCCATAGTATAGATTTTTTCTTGATAGACAAAGAAATTTACGGGGAGTCCGTACTGCTTGAGTTTCTCTTCGGGGATTCCTGTTACATGGAAATGGTATGTTCCTTCGAGATATACAACCGAGTTGTTGTACATTGCATATAGTTCTCCGTCTTCGTACTCATTACTACTTCCTTTTGTCAATTCGTATATTCCGAATCCTACTCCTGCTACAATGAGTATTACGGCAGCAGCGCTGAGAATGGTTTTCCATATCTCGCTGGGCCACTGAATGGGAGCAGTTTTGTGGTTAAGAGGTACACCACCACATACGATAGCACTACTCTTCTTAATACGATAAGGATTATTTGGAGTTATCTTCTGTCCGTCAACGGTAGTTCCGTTCTTACTGTGGTCTATGATATACACCTTTCCGTCTTTGCCAACCTTGATTGTTGCGTGGTAACGACTTACGGTACCACCAGACACTTGGATGTCGTTATTAAAGTGCGATCCTACACCATATATGGCCTTGTATGCCGAGTTGTCCTCTGGCATGGGGACCTGGCTCCATTGTAACTCCACATCACCGAAACGGATAGCATCGCCACGGCGAATCTTCACGGGCTTACCTGGTTTGATAGCCTGATTCTGTATAAAGGTTCCGTTAGAACTACCCTTGTCCTCAAGCATTATATCTCCACTGTTCATAAGGGTGATTTCGGCGTGGAGTGAACTTACCTTGTCACTATATAATACGATGTCGCAACTTGTGTCGCGTCCGATTTTTAAAAGTCTCATAATTGTAAATTGTTTGGGATTGATATTTTAATGGAATCGAGTTTTTGGAGCAGGATCTTGTTTCTTAGGTTCTACCTTTTTTGGTTCTTCCTTCTTGGGAGTAACCGGCTTCTTTACTTCCTTTTTGGGAGATTTAGACACTTTTCCGCGTACCTTGTCAATAGAGTCTTTGACATGTTTTTCAATAGAGTCGCGCTTGTGTTTCTCCTCGGCTTCCATCTTTTCCTTTTCCATCTTCTGCTGGAGAGTGTCGACAACGGCAGGAGTAGGCTGATCACCAGAAGTCTTGCTGTTGCTGGTGAGAGCGCTGATTCCGAAAATTAGTCCTATTATAACAAGGAGAGCCAGAACGCCTATGAGTATCCAGCGCTTAATTATTCCGCTCGTGTTGGGAATGAGTTTCCAGTCAAGTCTTGCTACATGTGCAAATGAGATGTTGTCCTTGCGGGTAACCGGAACAGGGACATTCTGTGAGATACGTATACCGTTGACATATGTGCCATTGTGGCTCAGGTCGACGATAGTCATTTTTCCTGAAGGAGAAACATTCAGGGTGGCGTGTCTGCGGCTGATAACATCAGTAGAGTCGTTTATTACGAT
>JAFTFC010000130.1 GCA_017449725.1 Prevotella sp.
ATTATAATAATATATAATAATAAAATTCTTAGCGTGGATTTCTCAGAACGTTAATGTCCAAAGTTATAAGTTATAAGTTATAAGTTGCTAACACCCCATTTTCGCCTCACATATATATGGTTTACAGGTCGCAAACGGATGGGTTTGGTGGGCTAAAGCTATGGGTTAGGTGGGATAAACAATAACTTTAGAGGCGCTAAAGTTATACTTGCACAATTTCAGAAAAAAAATTTTGCACAAAATATGGAAGTATCGAAAATCGGTTGTATCTTTGCACCCAAAACAAAAAGAAAAGAATGAAAAAACTGTCTATCATAATTATCTTCATGGCGCTCTTCGCCATCGAAGCGAGTGCCGTACTGAAGGAGAAAGACCTCAGTAACACGTTGGGAATACTTCGCGAGGAACTCACTACCGAGCATGCCGACCAGGAGCGACGCACGGAGTTCTTCAAGCAGCAGAACGAAATGGTGCGCAAGGAGCTCTTCGCCATAATGCAGAGGAGCAGCCAGAACTCGCTGATGCTCTACTCGCAGAAGACGGAGTATGTCTTCGACCTCACCTACGCATGTCACGAGGCGACGGAGCTGTTCATGAATTTCAAGAAGAACACACAGCCTTTCCGTCAGGTGATTGAGAAGATTGACGACGAGATACTGAGATATGACAGTCTGGTGAACGTGCTGGAGCGCATGCCGACGATGATGCTGGACGAAAAGGCTAAGACAGACCGAAACGTATGCCTCACTTATGCCGTGAATATCCGCAGGACTCTGGCGGAGAACCGCCAGCAGATGGAGGACTATATTCACTACTATGACAGGACGGAGGTGCGCCTGAAGTACCTTAACGACTATGCCAACCGCCGCTATAGCGACATTCAGAGCAACATCTTCAGGAACGGCGGTGAGGATTATCTTTCAATCCTCGCTTCGCTGAGACGTCAGTTGCAGACAACAACAGAGACCGTCAGCGAGAAATACCGCCCTGTGAACAGCTCGCAGTGGGACAGCCGTCTTATCTTCGGACTGTTCTTCATCATTGTGGTCTACGGATTTGTTGCCATATTGCTGAACATACTGGCTTTCAAGTTCCTGCTTCCCAAGAGGTTCAAGACTGAGGCGTTCCAGCAGAAGAAGCGCTATATCGTCATGGCGACAACAGTCATCACCTTTGCCATAATTCTGGGAATAATCCGCGCCACCGTAGAGCAGAACTTCCTCATCATGGCAAGCAAGCTGCTGGTGCAGTATGCATGGCTGTTGGCGGTAATAATCATCTCGCTCCTGCTTCGTGTCGCCGGCGATCAGATTCGCAGTGCCATCCGCATCTACTCACCGCTGATATTCATAGGTTTCGTGGTTATCGCCTTCCGTGTGATACTGGTGCCCAACGACCTCGTAAACCTCATCTTCCCGCCGCTTCTGCTTATTGTGTCTCTATGGCAATGGCGGGCAATAAAGAAGCATAGCGACGTGCTACCTAAGAGTGATGTCATATACACCTATATATCATTAGGCATGTTCATCGCCTCCACGGTTTGCGCCTGGAGAGGCTATACCCTTCTCTCTGTGCAGATGCTCATTTGGTGGCTTATGCAACTTGCATGCGTCCTTACAATCACGTGTTTGACGGGATGGATGCTGCAGTACAGCGAAAGAAAGAAGATAGACGAGAAGCCCATTACTCAGACATGGATATTCCGCTTCATACATAACGTCGTTCTTCCCGCTCTGGGTCTCTACTCTATCCTGCTGTCGATATTCTGGGCTGCCGATGTGTTCAACCTCTCGGCACTGACTTGGAAAATCTTCACGACGAAGTTTGTCCATACTCCCAACATCGCCCTGAGTATGTTCAGCATCATACAGGTGATAACCCTGTGGTTCTTCTTCAGCTACATCAACAAGATAAGCCTTGACTTCTTGCGTCTCCACTTCTCGCAATCCGATGCCAAGAGTGCCGAGAGCCGTGCCATGATGGGCAAAAACGTCATCCAGGTGATAGTATGGGGTCTGTGGGCACTGATGAGCCTCGCCATACTACACGTCAACACTTCGTGGCTGCTGGTAATCACAGGCGGTCTGTCAACGGGTATCGGTTTTGCGTCGAAGGAGATTCTGGAGAACATCTACTACGGCATCTCGCTGATGGCAGGACGCATAAAGGTGGGCGACTGGATTGAGTGTGACGGCACCAAGGGTAAGGTGGCAAGCATCAGCTACACCTCAACGCTGCTCGAGGCTGTCGACGGCAGTGTTATCGCCTTCACCAACTCGCAGCTCTTCACGAAGAACTATAAGAACCTGACAAAGAACCACGGATACGTGCTCGCCACAATACCGTTCGGAGTAGCTTATGGTACGGACATGCGCACCGTGATAAAGCTCATCGAGGACAGCACCAACGCCCTGAAACTGCCCTATATGGACAAGAAGAAAAAGGCTTCCGTGGTGTTCCACGAGTTCGGCGACAACAGCATCAACTTCAAGATGTTCTGCTGGGTGGACGTAGTGAAGCAGGCATTTGCCGTAAGCGCTATTATGGAGAATGTCTATAACGTGCTCAACCAGCACAACATAGAGATTCCGTTCCCGCAGCGCGACGTTCACATCATAGAGAACAAGCAGGCTTAGAGATTATCCCTGAAGAACTGGAATATCTGGCGAAGAAGGTGGTTACGGGTGTTACCGCCATAGATGCTGTGATTGCGCCCCTTGTACAGGTTCTCCTTGAAATCCTTATTAGCCTGTACGAGGGCTTCGGAATACTCGTAGGTGTTAACGGGATGCACGTTGTCGTCGCTCGTTCCGTGACAAACGAGCAGGCTGCCGCTTAACTTCTCAGCGCGGTTTATGGGATTGTCATCATACCCTTCGGCATTTTCCTTCGGGGTACGCATATAGCGCTCGGTATAGACAGTGTCGTAGTAGCGCCAGTCGGTAGGAGGAGCAACGGCAACGCCGGCACGGAACACTCCCCTGCCCTCGCTCATGCTCATCAGGGTGTTGAAACCGCCGTAGCTCCATCCCCAGATACCGATGCGGGCAGCATCGACATAAGGAAGTGAAGCGAGATAAAGAGCTGCCTCAACCTGATCCTTGCTCTCCTTCTGTCCGAGATGCAGGTAGGTGCATTTCTCAAACTCCGCACCGCGTCCGCCTGTTCCGCGTCCGTCGACACAAGCAACGATAAAACCCTGCTGAGCAAGGAAGGTATCATAGAGTGCTCCGTTGCCCATAGAACCCAGTCGCCAGGAGTTCACTACCTGCTGGCTTCCCGGACCGCTGTACTGCCACAGAATAACGGGGTATTTCTTCGCCTTGTCGAAGTCTGCCGGAAGTATCATCACTCCATTGAGTTCCACTCCCTCGCCGGTAGTGAACGAGAAGAACTCTTTTGACGGCATCGCTTCTGCCTCGAGTTTCTCACGCAGTTCGTGATTGTCAACCAATGTCTTTAGCACCTTACCATTATTGTCGCAAACGGTATAGACATAGGGATTATAGCGGTCGCTCCAGATGTTGACAAAGTACTCGTTAGTGGTGCTGAACGAAGCCGAATTCCAGCCTTCACGCGAGGTGAGACGGGTTGTCTTCGACGGGAAGAACGTTGTTGAATACACTTCGCGGTTCATCGGTGAGACGGAACAAGCCTGAAAGTATACGCGCCCGTTCTTTTCGTCAACGCCATAGATATCGGTCACTTCTCCTGCCACATCTGTAAGCTGTTTGATACACTCACCCTTGTGGGAATAAAGATACAGCTGCATGCGTCCGGAGCGGTCGCTCGGGACGACAATGTACTTCCTGCCGATAGTTATCTGTTCTACAACCTCCTCCTTGACATACTTGTCCGAAGTTTCGGTCAGAAGGATTGACGAATGTGACGTTTCAAGATTTACTGCATTCAGCGTCAACGTGTCCTGCTGTCGGTTCATGGTGTACACCACAACCTCAGGACTTCCCGGAACAGGTTTTATGCGGGGCATATAGCCGTCTTTGGCAACGGGCACCTGCAACTGCGAGGATGTCTTAGAGGCGAGGCAGAAGGAATGGGCTGTAACGCACGAGTTGTCGTCGCCTGCCTCGGGATATTTATAAGGATAACCGTCCAGATTATATTCCTTCACGCGGCTCTCATCGTAACGAATCCAGCAGAGATATCTGCTGTCGGCGCTGAAGGTCATTGCTGTGGCAAAGCCGAACTCCTCCTCATTTACCCAGTCGGGAATGCCGTTTATCACTTCATTGCGCCTGCCGTCTGTTGTAATCTGCTGTTCTGTGAGGTCGTCGGCAGATACAATAAAGATATTATTATCGCGCACAAAAGCAACGTTACGTGAGTCTGCCGACCATATCGGCGACTGCACGGCACCGCCTTTGGTAAGAAGTCTCAGTTCACGGGTCTTAATATCGTAGAGATAACACATAACCGATGCCGAGCGCCGGTATATACGCTTGGTATCGGTCTGTATGAGTATCTTTTGCCCGTCGGGGCTCATTGAGTAATCGTCTATTCTCTCTATCTTCTCTCCGTCAGTCTTTTCGGCATCAAACAGCAGCCGGCATTGCTTGCCGTTGCGGTAGTAGTAACTAACGATTGTCTTTCCGCCGTTTTCAATCTGAGCATACGTCTTGCCGTCTGCAAGCGGGGTCATCGACGTGATATGTTCAGGCGAGAATGTCCCGTTTACCACCTCCTTGATATCCAAGGCATTAGCAGTACTTACAATTACGGGACAGAGAATGAGGAGTGATAGAAGATACTTCAGGCGCATTACTTCTTCTCTTCTTTCTTTTCTTCTTTCTTTCCGGGCTTGTAAGCCTTGTTCAGTCCTGCAATAACATCGTTGGTGATATTGAACGACTTGTCGGCATAGAGGATGTTGTCACCCTGCTTTGTGAGGATCAGGCTGTACTTCTTGGTCTTGTTGTACTGAGCCAGGAAGTGCTGCAAGCTGTCGTGAAGGGCAACATTGAACTTCTCGGTCTCTGCCTGGAACTCATTGCCGAGGCGCTGCTGCAGAGCCTGAAGGTCGTTCTGCTGCTTCATCAGGCTTGCCTGAACAGCCTCTGCCTGCTGCTGCGTGTACTTATTGTTCTGAACGTCCTGCTGGAACTTTGCCGCTGCCGACTGAAGGCTCTGGGTCTTCTGGTTCAGGGTATTCTGAATGTTCTGGCTCTTCTTCTCGAGAATTTCTGCCTGCTCCTTGCAGAAGGTGTACTGAGTCATAAGGCTGTCCACTTCTACATAAGCTATTTTCAACTCTGCGGGAGCCTGCTGTCCCTGTGTTTTCTCCTCTACTTTAGGAGTTTCGTTGTTACACGAAGCCAAGGCGAATGCTGCCAAGGCGAAAATTGCGATTTTCTTCATGTTTTTATTTGTATTAT
This sequence comes from Prevotella sp., assembly GCA_017449725.1. Lineage (GTDB taxonomy): Bacteria > Bacteroidota > Bacteroidia > Bacteroidales > Bacteroidaceae > Prevotella. Next base: position 5,394 of record JAFTFC010000130.1, read on the forward strand.
CTTAATTTTTCAGTTTTGATTTTTCACGCGCCTCGCGGTCCTGGTCTATCACACAGTGAATTCCGCGGTCCTTCATTGCCTGACTGTCATGGATATGCTGAGATGAGAACTCGCCGTTCTTCTTGAGGATTATCTTTACGAGCAGCAGCACCATTCCGATGGCAACTATCACTATGCTCAGTATTACTGTCTGTAGGATCATATCTTAAGTTCTTTAAGCAGCTCGCTGATGCGCTGCAAGGTAGTAAGACGTGTGGGCACCAGCGGCAGGCGCAGCACGTTCTCTATGAAGCCCATCTCGTGGAGCACAGCCTTCACGCCGGCGGGATTGCCGTCAACGAAGAGCAGGCTGAAAAGGTCGGTAAACTTGTGGTGTATCTTGCGCGCTCCCTCAAACTCGCCTTTCTGCTCCAGACGAATCATACGTGAAAACTCTCTCGGCAGGGCGTTTCCGATTACCGAAATCGCTCCGACGGCACCGCATGCCACCATCGGATAAGTCAGTGCGTCGTCGCCGCTTAGTACGTCGAAGTCGCGAGGCTTGTTCTTGATTATCTCGTCCACCTGTTCCAGTGAACCGCTTGCCTCCTTTATTGCCACGATATTCTTGCAGTCGTATGCAAGGCGCACCGTTGTCTCTGCCTTCAGGTTAATACCCGTTCTTCCTGGTACGTTGTATAGCACCACTGGCATCTTTGTGGCTGACGCGATAGCCTTAAAATGCTGATAAAGACCTTCTTGCGACGGTTTGTTATAGTAAGGGCACACGCTGAGGATGCCGTCTATTCCGCTGAAGTCACCCGTCTGGAGTTCTTCAACTATGGCTGCGGTATTGTTTCCTCCGCAACCGATAAGGATAGGCAGCCTGCCGTTGTTTATCTCAACAACGAGCTCCTTGATGCGCTGTTTCTCGTCTGCTGTTAGGGTTGGTGTCTCACCGGTGGTAGCCAAGATACAGAGGAAGTCGGCTCCATTGTCAATCTGGTATCGGAGTAACCGTTTTAAAGAGTCGTAATCTACCGCTCCGTCGGATGTAAATGGTGTTACCAATGCGATTCCTAAACCCTTGAAGATATTTCGTGCCATAATAAATGCTGTATAATGCGCTGCAAAGATACAAACTTTTTCTTAAACATACTCTACTTTTTCCAAGAAAAGTGCATGAGCCGGCATACTTTCACCCGCTTCCGTGCGTTTCTTACCCTCAATAATGTGGCGGAAATCCTCTATGGTTATCTTCTCCCTGCCCACTTCTATGAGTGTCCCGACGACAGCCCTCACCATATTACGGAGGAACCTGTTGGCAGTAATCCTGAAGTACCATTCCGTCTCGGACTGCTGAATCCAACGGGCTTCCGACACATGACAGATGGTTGTCTTAACGTCGGAATGGCTCTTGCAGAAAGCCCCGAAGTCCTCCGTCAAGAGGAGTATCTCAGCAGCTTCGTTCATCTTGGCAAAGTCGAGCTGGAAGTGGGTCTCCAGGCTGTAGCGGCTACGGAACGGGTCTTTCTTTGTGTGTATGTAATAGTGGTAAGTGCGGGCTGTGGCACTGAACCGTGCGTGCATGTCGTCAGCCACCGGTTCTATCTTGCCAATAGCGATGTCACGAGGCAGGATGCGGTTAAGCCTGTAGGCGAGTTGAGCGGTATCCAATTCCCCCTCCAAGTCGAAGTGTGCCGTCATGTGGCGGGCATGCACTCCGGTATCGGTTCTTCCCGCTCCCACAACCTCTGTCTCGCGCCTCAAGAGTGTGGACAGCGCCTTCTGTAGTTCTTCCTGAACTGAACTGCTGTGCGGCTGTATCTGCCATCCGTGATAGGAAGTGCCGTCGTAACTCAGATGTATCATATATCTTGGCATGGGTGCAAAGGTAGCAAAAAATAATAAAAGAACGAAAATGATGGCGAAAAAGTTTAATCAAAATATGGAAGTGTAAAAGATTTATCGTATCTTTGCACCCATGATATTCTATTTGTCAGGCACAGGCAACACTCTATGGGTTGCTAAGAAAATAGCAGAGGCTACGGGAGAGAAACTCCTGAATGTAGCCGAAGAGGTGTACGGAGACTGTTCGTACACCCTTGAAGAAGACGAGCGCATCGGATTCTGTTTCCCTGTTCACGGATGGCGTCCACCGAAACTTCTTCGTAAGTTTATAGGCAAAATAAGCATTCCGAACTCCTATGGACATTTCGTATGGGCTGTATGTACTGAGGGCGACGATATCGGTGAGGCTATGGACTATTTGGATAATGACCTCATGGCGGCTGGTCTGCCTTCAACCGGATGCCAGTATTCCATAACGATGCCCGAGAGTTATGTCGGGCTGCCTTTCATGGATGTAGACCCACCAGAGAAAGAGTTGGCTAAGCGACTCGTTGCAGAGCAGCGGATAGACGGTATTGCACAGACAATTGTCAACCGCACCGATGATGTCTTCGAGATAAATACCGGAGGATGGAAATGGACAAAGAGCCACATCATCGGCGGCTTCTTCGCCAAGGTTCTCGTTACCGACAAACCCTTCCATGTGGTTGAGGACCGCTGTCTTGCGTGCGGAACATGTGCTAAGGTGTGCCCGGTAAATAATATCGAGGGTGCCAAGGGGGCGATTCCTGAATGGAAACACTCGGGTGACTGCCTGGCGTGCTTTGCATGCTACCACCACTGTCCAACCCACGCCATAGAATACGGACGACGTACAAAGAACAAGGGGCAGTATTATTTTAATTGAAGATTGAAAATTGAAGATTGAAAATTGAAGATTGAATATTAAGCATTAAGAATTAAGATATGAAAAAAACTTTACTGACAATCGTTGCATTCGTCATGACGATTTGCGCCTGGGGTGCAAAGGCTGACCCAACGCCGTTTACGCTGACGCAGTCGGACGGTAAGCAACTGACGATAATCCTTCATGGTGACGAGCACATGAACTATGTGACAACCACCGACGGAGTACTGCTCGTGGAGAAAAACCGCAACTACTTCATCGCAGAAGTACTTGGCGACGGAAGTCTCAGGGCTTCCTCGCTGCTGGCTCACAACGCAGGACAGCGCACCGCAGCCGAGCTTGAAGTTATCGGCATGCAGGACACAAAACGGTTCTTTAGCTATGCCGACAACGTGGCACGCAAGTCAAGGGCTAACATCGCCAAGGAGCCTATTACCAACGCCAATCATTACTTCCCCCACACGGGTTCGCCGAAGGTGCTTATAATTCTCGCTGACTTCACCGACTTCCCCTTCAAGAACTCGGACGAGGTGACCAAGGCGGTATTTAACGAATACCTCAACAACGAGACTGCCTTCGGAAGCGGATCGAGCCGAGTAAGTTTCCCAAATGTAGGCGACGAGACTCTCGATAATAACTATGGAAGCGTAAGGCGTTACTTCACCAACATGAGCTACGGCGCATTCACTCCGGAGTTCGACGTTGCCGCTGTAGTGCATCTCGACAACACTCTCGTTACCTACGGTGTCGGCAAGGGTGACCGTATGGATCTTCTGGTACCCGAAGCTTGTCAGAAAGCCCACGCCCAGGGAGTGAACTTCGCAGACTATGACAGTGACAACGACGGATACGTAGACCTCGTTTACATCATCTACGCAGGCTATGCTGCTTCAATTACGGGCAACTCCGAGGATTGCATCTGGCCTAAGTGCGGAACAATCGGAGGCGGAACATACGACGGTAAGCAAGTGTACCGCTACGGTGTTCACAGCGAGCTAAACGGTAATCCAGAATATACGGAGACAATATGGAAAGAGAAGCGCATCAACGGCATCGGACTCTTCTGTCACGAGTTCTCTCACGCTATGGGAATGCCCGACTTCTACCCCACTTCGGAATCGGCACAGAAGGCTTACAACACGTCGATGGAATACTGGGACCTGATGGACGGAGGCGAATATACCCAGAACGGATATTGTCCCACAGCTTATACGGCATGGGAACGTGAGGCTTTCGGGTGGATGACTATCGAGACCCTTACCGAGAAGGGTACTTATACGCTGAAGAATATCGACAAGCAGTTCGAGGATGGCAAATACGGCGAGGCTTACCGCATACTTAATGACAACGATGCCGACGGCAATGAGTACATCATTATCCAGAATATCCGCCGCAACGGATGGAACGCTAAGCAGCTGGGGCACGGCATGCTGATGTACCACGTGGACTATGACGCCAGCCGCTTCTCACTGGGCAGCAACTCTGTAAACAACGAGATAGGTCATTCGCGAATGTTCCTCGTTCCTGCCAACGGCAACTATATCAGTTCGTACGACAAGACCCACACCACCGATGAGTACATGAAGAGCCATGAAGGACATCCCTTCCCTGGAACTTCCAACATTACCGAACTCCTTGAGGTTCCGATGTACAAAGGCGGAGCGATGAAGAAACCATTCTATAACATCACTGAGGACACCACTACGGGTCTCGTTACCTTCGACTTCCTCGAGAAGTCTGTAGACGGCATCCTCGACATTACTGCCGACAACAACATGTCTGCCAATTACTACACCCTCGACGGACGAATCGTCAAGAACCCGACGAAGGGCATATATATATATAATGGTAAAAAGGTGAAAAAGTAAAAAGGTGAAAAGGTAAAAGGGTAAAAAGTAAAACAATAATAGTTTAAAAAATGATGTCAAAACGAACATTTCTTTTATCAGTAGTTATGTGCGCAGGGCTGTATGCCTCTGCATGCACTAATTTCATCGTTGGAAAGAAAGCCAGTGTCGACGGCTCAGTGTTCTGCACCTACAGTGCCGACGACTATGGACTATATGCCACTCTTCGCCACTATCCCGCAGGCAAGCATGCCAAGGGTGAGATGCGCAAGATTATAGACTACGACTCTGCCGTATGTCACGGTGAGATTCCAGAAGCACCTGAAACATATAACGTCATAGGCAACATCAACGAGTACCAGGTTTCTATCGGCGAGACCACTTTCGGAGGTCGCGAAGAAATGGTAGACACCACCGGAATTATCGACTACGGTTCACTGATGTATCTTGCACTCCAGCGTTCAAAGACAGCACGTGAGGCTATCGGCGTGATGACTTCTCTTGTAGAGAAATACGGTTATTGCTCGGAAGGTGAGACCTTCACCATCTGCGACCCCGAAGAGGCATGGATAATGGAGATGATGGGTGCACCGGGCAGCAAGCCTTCCGTTGTTTGGGTGGCTATAAGAATACCCGACGATGCTATCTGCGCTCATGCCAACCAAAGCCGTATCACCACATTCGACCAGAAGGACAAGGAGAACGTGATGTTCTCTAAGAATGTTATAAAGTACGCGCGCCAGCGTGGATGGTTCAACGGTAAGGACCAGGACTTCTCCTTCAATGCTGCATACGCAGCCCCCGATTTCTCTGGTCGCCGCTATTGTGAGGCACGTGTGTGGAGCTTCTTTAATCACTTCACTTCGGGAATGGAGCGCTATCTGCCGTATGTCATGGGTAAGGGCGAGTACAAAGAGGCAATGCCGCTATGGATTGTTCCCGAGAAGAAGATAAGCCTTCAGGATGTACAGGCTGCCATGCGCGACCACTACGAGGGTACTCCTTTCGCACTCGACAGCGACATCGGACAGGGTCTCTACCAGATGCCCTACCGCCCCACACCACTGGAATACAAGGTAGACGGCAAGAAGTACTTCAACGAGCGCCCTGTATCTACCCAGCAGACAGGTTTCACCTATGTTGCGCAACTCCGTTCTTTCCTGCCGCGCAAGGTGGGCGGCATACTGTGGTTCGGCAACGATGACAGCAATATGGTGGCATACACTCCATCTACTGCTGCTCCACATGTCAACCCGAGTGCTACGATGCTCCCGATGCCGATGCAGTGACTTTCTCCGACAAGAGTGCTTTCTGGGTATGCAACTGGGTGAGCAACATGGTATATCCGCGCTACTCGCAACTCTTCCCGTCGCTGAAGGCTGTTCGCGATTCTCTTGAACGCAGCTATATCGCCAACCAGGTGAACATTGAGCGCAAGGCTATCAGACTGCTTGCAGAACGTACCGACGGAGCAGGCGAGGAATACCTCACTAACTACAGCGTTGCCAAGGCACAGGAGATGCTCGAAACATGGAAACAACTTGCCACCTATCTCATCGTTAAGTTCAACGACATGACTATCAAACCCGAGAAGGACGGTAAGTTCCTGCGTACTCCGGAAGGTCTTGGAGCCAGAGTTACCCGTCCCGGCTATCCCGAGCCAGTAGCACGCGAACTTGTCCGCCTCACAGGTGACAAGTATGCTATTCCTGAAGAATAGACTAACGACTTCCGATATACAGGAAGATCAGACCCAATAGCACGAGAAGAAGATCGAGGGTTTTGCTCTTGAGATTCTTCTCGTGAAATATTAGGGCACCGAAGAGAAAGGAAACAATGACACTGCCGCGGCGCACCATTGAGACAATACTGATAAGGGCACCGGGAAGACTCAGGGCATAGAAATAGGCGAAGTCGGCAGCAGAAAGGAAAATGCTGACGAAGATAATGCTCCAATGCCAGTGAAAGGGTGTGGTACTACGACGATGGGGATACCACAGCAGCAGGAGCATAAGCAACATGAGGAAGCACTGGTAAAGGTTATACCAAGACTGCACCGCCATGCGATCAAGTCCAAGTCCACCCTCCTCCACCGGAGCCATGATAAACTTGTCATAAAGTCCGCTGACGGCGCCTAAGATGGCTGCCATAACAATAAAGTATATCCACTTGTCATGCTTGAAGTCTATGCCCTCCTTCTTTCCGCTCTTACTCAACATAAAGAAAGAGACAACTGCCAAAAGCACTCCAATCCACTGATATATGTTGAGCCGCTCACCAAAGAACAGGAAGGCTCCCACGAGTACCATTATAGGACGCGAGGCATTGATAGGTCCGACAATAGTCAGCGGCAGGTGCTTCATGCCGAAATAACCGAACAGCCAACTCGACAACACTATGAATGACTTGAGTACGATGTACTTATGCATCTCCCACCCGCCGGAAGCCACATGGCAGATAGAGCCGTCGAGTACATCGCTGGTATGGGAAAGCAGTATGAAAGGCAGGAATATCAGTGACGAGAACAGGGTGTTGAGGAACAAGACAGGCACCACCGCATTTTGTGCCAGCGCCCTCTTCTTGAAAGAGTCGTAGCAGCCTAAGAGCGTTGCCGAAAGAAATGCCAATACCAACCACATAACACTCATACTCGTCTTGCGTATTCAGCGACTACGCCATATCGTTTTTATTCGTAATCGTCTATTACATTATTTATAAAGTCGTTCATGGGTTTTGCCACGCTGAACATATCAGCCATTTCGTCGAGCCATCCGTCACCCTGGAAGAAAGTATCGGGAACTATGCGCCAGCAACAGAAGTCCTTCATGCGAAGATACTGAATGAACTCATAGTCACGTGGAAAACCGCTGGGAGCCGTCTTTAGGTGAGTGATACCGAATCCCTTCTCTGCCTCGGGCCACATGTCACTGGCTCCCTGCACCACTTCCTCAGGACGTCCGTAGAGTTCGATGAAACGTGGAGCCTCGACAATGCTGCGCCACTCGTCAATGTTCGCCATAATCTCGTTGCGGCACGATGTCAGAATGTTCGTCGGCAACCAATAGCTGCCGCATGCCAACATACAGTTACCTGGTTCCAGATGTATATAATATCCTCCGTGCAGACTCTTTTTGCCGTGTGCCGCAATGTAGGCTCCGAGATGGCGCTTATAGGGCGACTTGTCTGGAGAGAAGCGGGTGTCGCGGTTAAAACGGTAGACAGCATCTTTCACCGCAATGTGGGCTATGGAGTCGTCAAACTCGGTAATGCGACCTATGGCACGTGCAATGCCCTCGTTAAAGTCCTTGCGCACTGCTTCGTATTCTGCCTTGTGCTCAAGATACCATGGGCGGTTGTTATTCTTCGCTATATTCTTTAGATAGCTTAGGATTCTCTTTGTATTCATATTTTCTTAGGACAGATTTTTTCAAACGGACATTTCTCGCAATGGGGCTTGCGGCTCTGGCAGATATACCTGCCATGAAGCAGCAACCAGTGGTGGGCGTCGGCACGCACTTCCTCGGGGATGTTACGGCTCAGTTCGAGTTCTACCTTAAGGGGAGTGTTGGCTTTAGGCGATACAAGCCCGAGACGATGACTTACGCGGAACACATGCGTATCTACCGGCATGGCGGCACGTCCGTAGGCAACAGCCTGAATGACATTGGCAGTCTTGCGCCCCACTCCGGGAAGGCGCTGCAGGTCATCCATAGACTGCGGCACCTCGCCCCCGAAATCGGAGATGAGCATCCGCGACAACTCCACCAGATGATGCGCCTTGGCATTAGGATAGCTGACGCTGCTGACGTACTCAAGTACATCCTCAGGCTCAGCTTCAGCCATAGTTCGTGCATCGGGATAATGTCGGAAGAGTTCCGGAGTCACCATATTGACGCGCTTGTCGGTGCACTGCGCACTAAGAACCGTTGCCACAAGCAACTGGAACACGGAGCCGAACTCCAATTCCGTAGTTACTTGTGGCATCGTCTCGCGGAAATAATCCAATATGTAGTTGTATCTCTCTTGACGTGTCATTGGTTTAGCAAACCTTCTCGAGGCGTTTCATGATAGAGAACATGAAGAGTGCTGCGAGTATGCAGAGGCAAGCAAACACAGCCCATACAGACCACAGCGGCAGGTCGCCCCAGAGAATACCGCCAACCATCACGAGTTGGTTACCGATAGCAGTAGAAACGAACCATCCTCCCATGCAGGCACCCTTGTACTTCGGAGGAGCAACCTTCGAAACAAACGATATTCCCATCGGAGAAAGCAGAAGCTCACCGAAAGTAAGAATAAGGTAGGTAGAGATAAGCCAATAGGACGAAACACGGGGCGCTGCATCGCCAAGTGCTGCCTGCTCCGTAGGAGAAGGAAGTGTCAGCGAAGCATAGAGCATCAGGCAGAATGCCACTGCAGCAACAATCATACCGTAGGCAATCTTACGCGGAGCCTTAGGTTCCTTACCTCTTGCAGCAAGCCATCCGAAGAGTGCCAGCGAGACAGGGGTAAGTGCTACCACATAGAACGGGTTGAACTGCTGGAAGATAGGAGCCTTAACCTCAACACTGCCGTCGAGCATTCCGTAATTGTATCCCAAGAATGCCAGAGCAGCCACCATCACCAAGACAGCAATGATGCGGCTCTTTGCCGTCTTGCCCTGGAAGATAGAGAAGGCAGAATAGACCATGAAGATTATTGCCACGAGGTTCCAGACGTTGAATGCCATAGCCTTGATGCCTTCGGCACTCTGCTCAGTGAACTCGTTGGCGAAATATGTCAGCGACAGACCGTTCTGATGGAACGACATCCAGAAGAAAGCCACCACGCCAAAGACGAGAATCAGGGCAATGAGGCGCTCCTTTGTCTCGGCAGGTGTCAGTGTGTCTTCAACGACAGCGTCACCCTCCTTCTTCTTGCCGCCTTCAACATGGCGGAAAGTGCTGCGGAAAGCATAGTAGATAGCGATAG
>JAFTFC010000131.1 GCA_017449725.1 Prevotella sp.
ACAGCGCATGTCGGGGTGGTTCATCAGCTTACCGAAACAAACGGAGAAAGCACCTATGTTGGCAGGCATCAGCACGTAGGCACCGCTGGCAGTCTTCGTTCCGCGTTCCAGTGTTCCGTAGTGCATCGGTCCCATCTTGTAGGCGTGGTTCGAGAAGTTGGTATTAGAACCGGCATTATAGAATGAGAACTGTCCGCCGATTAGCAGGCTCGACTTGTGGTGAGAGGCAGAGAACGGACCGCAGAAGGCGGCGCAAGCCTCGCCGTTAGCCATGTAGGAGTTGGCGAAGAACACTGAGGCCTCAGCGGTGAAGCCGTTGGTTATCTGGCATGCCTCGCCCACGAAACAGTCCTGCATCTTCACCGAGTTAGTGATGGAGCAGCCGCCCGAGATAATGGAGTTCTCACAGATAACGCCCGTACCGATATATACGGAGTCGTCGCGCGACGACATAATGGTGCAGTCGCTCAGGCGGGCAGCACCGTCAATTTCGCATTCGTCCTCAACAACGGTGTTGGTGATTTCCTTGGAGTTGACTATCTTCACCCCGTTTCCGATAGTGCCGCGTTCGGGCTGCGAGAAACGGATCTCCTCGTTGATTAGTCGTGAGATATTGTCTTTCAACTGCTTGTCGCTGAAATACTTCACCATGAAGGCAGCCAGCTGGGAGTTGAGGTCGCGGAAGAGCACGACGTTGCCGTCGCCCATCTCGTTGAGCACGCTTACCAGATGTCCCTCGCCATAGGTTGCTCCCTCGGTAGTCTCCAAGGTGGAGATATTCGAGATGTAGCAGTCGTCGCCGATGGTGTAGTTGTTTATGAAGTTTCCCACCTTCTCAATGAGGCAGTTGTCGCCAACGGTAACATTGCGCAGAGTGGCATCGTTGATGCCCGCATGCTTGGTGAAACCTTTGCTTACCTCCACCTGCTTGTCGAAGACACCCAGCCGGATATTGCCGTAGAACATTACACGGTGGAAGAAGTTTGGACGGAATCCGTCCTTTACCATTACGTCTCCCCAGTTCTCAGCCCAGCAGCTGTTGTTCTCAAGAACAGTAATTTCCTGTTCCGTTAATAATCTGTAGTCGTTCATGTTTTTTATGTATTGTTTATTCTTCGTCAATGTTATAAAGGAAGTCGTTATACGGGTACTTCTGTACGTGCAGTTCGCGTACCTTCTTATAGTAAGCCTCGCGCAGTTCGTCGATGTTTATCTTTTCGCGAGCGGAGATGAAGAGTGGTTCGTTAGCCGTACCCTCACTTTTTGCCATCCACGTGTGCTGGAGTTCTTCGAGGGAGATGTTCTCCTTGGTCGGTGGAGTGAGGTCATCGGGTTCTTTCTCCACCCACTGGTATGCATCAATCTTATTGAACACCATCATCATGGGCTTTTCTGCGCATCCCAGTTCTGAGAGAGTCTTATTGACAACCTGTATCTGCTCTTCGAAGTCGGGGTGGGAGATGTCTACTACATGAACCAGGAGGTCGGCTTCGCGTACCTCGTCGAGCGTAGACTTGAAAGAGTCTACAAGGTCGGTGGGGAGTTTGCGGATAAATCCTACGGTGTCGGCAAGAAGGAAAGGAAGGTTGTCGATTACCACCTTGCGCACGGTGGTGTCGAGGGTTGCGAAAAGTTTGTTTTCGGCAAACACCTCACTCTTCGAAAGCAGGTTCATAAGTGTCGACTTGCCTACGTTGGTATATCCAACGAGAGCCACACGTATCAGTCGTCCGCGGTTCTTGCGCTGTGTAGTCTTCTGCTTGTCTATCTCCACCAGTCGCTGTTTCAACAGGGTGATGCGTTGCAGGATGATACGGCGGTCCATCTCGAGCTGTGTCTCTCCCGGTCCGCGGAGTCCCACCGAACCTTTTCCTCCGCCGCTTCCCGAGCCGCCGCCCTGACGCTCAAGGTGGGTCCATAGGCGCTGCAGGCGGGGCAGCAGATAGCGGTACTGCGCCAGCTCCACTTGAGTCTTGGCGTTTGCCGTTTGTGCCCGCATGGCGAAGATGTCGAGGATGAGGCTCGTTCGGTCGAGTATTTTAACCTTCAGTTCTGCCTCAATGTTCCGCATCTGCTTCGCACTGAGCTCATCATCGAAGATTACCATACCAACGGGGTCCTCTTCGTCCTCTTTCCTGATTATATATTGGCGTATCTCTTCCAGTTTTCCCTTACCGACGTACGTCACCTGACTCGGTCCTGCCACGCGCTGTGTGAACCTTTTCACCGTTACCGCTCCTGCGGTGTCGGCGAGGAACTCCAGTTCGTCAAGGTATTCCTTGGTCTTAGCCTCGTCCTGGTTCTGGGTTATCAGTCCCACGAGTACGGCTGTCTCGGCTTTTGCTTCTGATATTACGAATTCTTTCATGCTAATAGTTTTCAGCGTACAAAAGTACAAATAAAAGAGTATAAATAAAAAGAATTTATTCTTTTTTTGCCTATTTGAGGTAATTTCTTTGTGGCTTGTAACATTACTTTCAAAAAAAATGTTCTATTTTTCC
>JAFTFC010000132.1 GCA_017449725.1 Prevotella sp.
AATCCTTGGGAGGCTAACGGCGTGCTGGCACAGATTTACATGAAGACCGCCCACATCAAAGATGCCCAGATTTTGGCTTTCGCACCGCCGATGATTCCTGGTTTCTCCGCTAACTCGGGTGTTTCTCTCGTCATGCAGGACCGTACGGGTGGCGACCTGAACCGATTCTTCGGCATTGTTAAGGATTTCCTTGCTGAAGTCAATAAGCGCCCGGAGATTCAGATGGCTATGACATCATACAACCCGAATTATCCGCAGTACATGCTTCACGTTGATGTAGCAAAGTGTAAGCAGGCGGGCATCTCTCCGCAAACCGTGCTCTACACACTACAGGGTTATTACGGCGGTTTATATGCCTCGAACTTCAATAGTTACGGAAAACTCTACCGTGTGATGGTGCAGGGTTCTCCTGAAACGCGTATGACGCCAGAGTCGCTTAACAGTATCTATGTCCGTACGCCAGGAGGTATGTCGCCTGTGCAAGAATTCTGCCGAATGGAACGCGTTTATGGTCCATCGAACATCAACCGTTTCAACCTGTTCACCTCGATCAACGTGACTGCCACCGTTGCCGACGGCTATTCCACCGGTGAGGCACTGAAGGCATGTCAGGAGGTGGCAGAGGAAATGCTACCGCAGGGTTACACCTACGACTACTCAGGTTTAACACGTGAGGAAGCAAAGACAACTAATTCCACAGCAATTATCTTCGTGCTGTGTATTGTGTTCATCTACCTGATTCTATCGGCACAGTACGAATCGTACATCCTGCCGTTAAGCGTCATCCTGTCTGTGCCGTTCGGACTGGCTGGTTGCTTCTTGTTCACGCAACTATTCGGTCACTCCAACGACATCTACATGCAGATATCACTCATCATGCTGATTGGTCTGTTGGCAAAGAATGCCATCCTGATTGTGCAGTTTGCTTTGGAGCGCCGCCAGATGGGTATGGCAATCTCGTGGTCAGCAATACTTGGTTCGGCAGCACGTCTGCGTCCTATTCTTATGACCTCGCTCGCAATGGTAATTGGTCTTTTGCCAATGATGTTCGCCAATGGCGTTGGTAAAAATGGTAACCAGACACTTGGAGCAGCAGCTGTAGGAGGTATGTTAATAGGTACGTTATGTCAGTTGTTCGTTGTGCCCACGCTGTTCGTCATCTTCCAGTCAATCCAGGAGAAACTTCGCCCGATGAAGTTCGACGACGACCATGCCGATGTGGACACTGAACTGATGCAGTACACACGGCCACTGAATATTGACAATAAAGACTATGTAAAATGAAAAAGTTAATGACAATAGCCACAGTTGCCCTACTGATGAGTAGTTGTGGCATATACAACAAATACGAGCGTCCGGATGACGTTAAGACGACAGGACTTGTACGCGATATCAACTCGCTTACAGACACACTGGCGGTAAGTGACACAACCAGTTTTGGCAATCTGCCCTGGCGCAGCGTCTTTACCGACCCGCAGCTGCAAACACTCATCGAACAGGGTCTTAACAATAATGTGGATCTGCTCAATGCTGCCCTCAATGTTAAGATGGTAGAGGCACAGCTTCATGCCGCACGTTTGGCATTCCTGCCCCAACTAACGATAGGAGCACAGGGAACAGCCGTATCGTGGGACCACCAGAAAGCCACTCAGACCTATTCGTTCCCTCTCGCAGCATCGTGGAACTTGGACCTCTTCGGAAATCTCCTCAACCAGAAGCGTTCGGCACAGATGTCGCTTCTAGCCACTAAGGACTATCAGACAGTGGTGCAGACTAACATTATCTGCGGCATAGCCAACATGTACTATACTCTTTTGATGCTCGACCGTCAACTCGAAATTCTCGACGGGATGGAAGAACTTACGAAGAACACATGGGAACTAATGAAGTTGCAGAAGGAACTGGGGCGCTATCGTGAAACCAGCGTACAGAGTGCTTACTCAAGCTACCTAAGTGTGAAGGCGCAAAAGGAAGATATGAAACGACAAATTCGCGAGACAGAAAACTCGCTGTCACTGTTGCTCGGACAACCTGCACAGCAGATTCAGCGTAGCAAACTCGACGAGCAGTCTCTGCCAGAGGAATTCAGTACCGGCGTAGGCCTTCAGCTGCTCGCCAACCGTGCCGACGTCCATGCTGCCGAGATGCAGCTCGCAGCTTGCTTCTATGACGTACAGACAGCCCGTTCACGTTTCTACCCCAGCATAACTATCAGTGGTACTGGAGCATACACAAATAGTAGCGGTATGGGTATCGTTAACCCGGGAAAAATTCTCGCTAATGCGGTAGCCTCACTGGCACAACCAATTTTTATGCGTGGACAGCTGACTGCAGGACTACGTGTTGCCAAGGCGCAGCAAGAACAGGCTTATAATACTTGGCAAAACACTATCTTCAAAGCAGGTAACGAGGTAAGCAATGCTCTCGTTCTCTACAACAGCAGCAATGAGAAAGCACGTATCGAAGCAGAACAGGTAAAGGTGCTCACCAAGAACGTGGAGGACACCAAAGCCCTCATGAGCCAGTCTACCAGCACCTATCTCGAAGTAATACAGGCACAATCAGCACTTCTCAATGCCCAGATATCTAAAGTCTCCGACGACTTCTACAAGATGCAGGCAGTAGTGAACCTCTACCAGGCTCTGGGAGGAGGAAGAAAGTGATGTAAATGTAAAAAAGTAAAAAGGTAAAACTACAAGACAATGGCAAACAATATTTCCCCACAGGCAGTTGTCAGCCCGAAAGCGAAGATTGGTCAGAACGTTACCATCTTTCCTTTCGCATATATAGAAGATGATGTGGTAATAGGTGACGATTGCGTCATCTACCCTTATGTCAGCGTGATGAATGGAACCCGAATGGGCAGCGGCAACAAAATTCATCAGAACACTGTACTCGGAGCGATTCCGCAAGACTTTAAATATCGCGGCGATGCCACAACTTTGGTAATCGGCAACAACAACATAATACGTGAGAACGTCGTGATAAACCGTGCTACTTTCGCCGATGGTGAGACCCGCATCGGTGACTCTAACTTCATCATGGAAGGTGTACACATCTCTCACGACACACATATTGGGCACCGCTGCGTTTTGGGTTACGGCTCAAAGATTGCCGGCGACACCGAATTCCAGAATGCAGTAATCCTATCATCTAACGTCATCATTAACCCAGGATGCCGTATCGGTGTCGGGGCGATGGTTAGCAGCGGATGCCGCGTCAGCCGTGACGTACCGCCATATATCGTAGCTAACGACAACCCTGTGACCTACGGTGGACTCAACGAGAAAGTGCTCGCCAATAACGGTGTTGACGACAAGGCACAGCGCCATATCTCCAACGCCTACCGCCTCGTGTTCCACGGCAAGACTGCACTCCATGACGACATACTACAGATACGTGAGCAGATTCCTGATGGTGTAGAAATACATAACATTGTCGAGTTCCTTGATACCACGAAACTTGGTATTATCGGCAAGGAAATCGGGCAGTAATTTCAAACGATGTTATGAAAAAGTCCTATTAGAATCTGCGGCTACCCATATGGGTAGCCGCAGATGTTTTCTTTATAGTTTAACCGATGATATATCTACGAGATTGTTTACAATAGCGTAGATAGTTAAACCTGCGGGACTATGTATCTGTAGTTTGCGGGCAATGTTGCGACGATGAGTAATCACTGTATTGGTAGAAATAAATAGATGGTCGGCAATTTCTTTGTTGGTCATTCCCTGCACAAGAGCCACGATAACATCCTTCTCGCGGTCGCTTAATGCCTCGCTACTATCGGGGTTTTGACTTATCATCTTGCTTATCTTCACCGAGACATCATTCTGATTGAGCTGGCGCTCAAGTAACTGTATAGCTGGGATGAAGATATGGTCTTCTATCTGGGCATGCATGCCGAGCCACTCCTCATTCTTATATAGGTCGTAGAGGGTAGATGTCAGGCGATTGTTTCGCTCTGTGTCAGACGGTAGATATTTAATAATGATGTCCTTGAGCTCATGGAGCTTCTTGGTCGTCTGCCCATGATGTTTGGAAAAGGTTTGGATGTCAAAATCCGACGATGCTTCTCCCCGAAGGAGTCCCTCTACATAGGGAAATACGTTCTGCTCCTCAAACTTCATGTGCTGGCGGATCTCATGGTCGTAGCTGTCGTAGAGCTTCATAATGAGACGTGCAAGGTTATCATTGTCGTCTAGTGCCTCACGAAGGTCCTGACGTATACGCGGTAACTGGAAATCAAGGTAATACTCGTGGGAAGCCTTGAGATAGTGCAGCAATGTGGGTACAGACATACGCTCAATACCCTCAGAGGAGCGGAAGCCGTTGATAGAGAAGTTTACGACAGCCAAAAAAGTATAGGAGTCAACACCCTGTTCGCGGCATACCTCGCTGACTGTCTTGTCACCGAAACCAAGGTTTATTCCAAAACGTCCGAGACTTTCCAACAAACCATAGTTATCAGAAATAAGACTTATCATCTTATCGTTTGCCTCGTATATCTTCTGATTGAACATGGGAATATTGAACTTTTTTCTATTTCATTGTTTACTTCGCATATGCCACCGAACGGGTCTCACGGATTACCGTTATCTTAACCTGTCCAGGATAGGTCATTTCGTTCTGTATCTTTGTTGCAATCTCACCTGAGAGTTTCTCTGTCTCAGCATCGTCCATTTTGTCTGCACCGACAATTACTCGAAGTTCACGACCTGCCTGAATGGCATATGTCTTAGTAACTCCGGGATAACTCATGGCAATTGCCTCAAGGTCGTTGAGTCGTTTAATATATGCCTCTACGATTTCACGGCGGGCACCAGGACGTGCTCCAGAAATGGCATCACAGACCTGAACGATTGGTGCAAGAAGTGTCTCCATTTCCATCTCATCGTGATGGGCACCTATTGCATTACAGATATCTGCCTTTTCCTTGTACTTCTCGGCTATCTTGGCACCATATAGTGCGTGAGGCATCTCATTCTCCTCATCTGGCACCTTACCTATATCGTGCAGCAAACCGGCACGTTTTGCCTTCTTGGGATTGAGTCCAAGTTCGGCAGCCATCACGCCACAGAGGTTTGCTGTCTCACGTGCGTGCTGAAGGAGGTTCTGGCCGTATGAAGAGCGATATTTCATCTTACCAACAATACGTACCAACTCTGGATGGAGACCATGGATTCCAAGGTCTATAGCCGTACGCTTACCCGTCTCTATAACCTCGTTCTCGATTTGTTTCTTCACCTTAGCAACAACTTCCTCAATACGTGCGGGATGGATACGTCCATCTGCAACAAGTTGATGGAGTGCCAGACGACATACCTCGCGACGAATTGGATCGAATGCAGAGATTACGATAGCCTCAGGGGTATCGTCAACAACAATCTCGACACCGCAGGCTGCCTCAAGAGTACGGATATTTCGACCCTCGCGTCCAATGATACGCCCCTTTACCTCATCGTTGTCAATATGGAAAACGCTAACTGAATTCTCTATTGCTGTCTCCGAAGCCACTCGCTGAATTGTCTGGATGATGATTTTCTTTGCTTGCTGGTTAGCATTGAGTTTGGCTTCATCCATTATCTCGTTGATATAACTGGCAGCATCGGTACGTGCTTCATCCTTGAGACTTTCTATGAGACGTTGCTTTGCTTCTTCGGCACTTAATCCGCTTAGTTCTTCAAGTTTCTCGCGCTCCTGCATCTGCATTTTCTCAAGCTCGTCATGCTTTATCTGCAACAGTTTTTTCTCGTTGTCAACACGCTGCTGTTGCTGATCCATGTCCTGCTTGCGCCGTCCGAGTTCTTCCTGTCGCTGATTAAGACTCATCTCACGCTGCTTCAGGCGGTTCTCACTCTGCTGGATTTTTTGGTTGCGCTGCTGAACTTCTTTCTCAAGTTCAGACTTTTTGTTAAGGAATTTCTCCTTTACCTCGAGCAGTTTCTTTTCCTTAATTACATCAGCCTCTTTTGTGGCTGTATCGATTATTTCTTTATATTTTCCCTTCAGAACGTAACGGAAAATAAGGTATCCGCACAAGCCTCCCACTATGAGAGCTGCGGCGATTATAAGAATTACTATTAGCATAAATATATGTAGTTTTATAAGATTCTTTCAATTTCCGAAGTCAGGTCAGAAAGAATTTTATCATATTCGGAGGTGTCGTTTACGCCCTTTTGACGCTGTAGCCTCAGAGCTATGTCGATCATCGCCATATACAGTATCTCCTTCTCCGTCTTACGGCTCTTATAGAGCTCGGCATAAGTGTTTACCGTATTGCTGATAAGCTTTGCTGCCTCACGATAGTAGTACTCATCCTCGCGACGTATATTCACGGGCATGTCTGTATCGTAGACGTGCAGTCTTATTTTAAGTTTTTCTTTTGCGTCTGCCATGACTTCATGTTATTGCTCATTGAGCAACGTGATACATTTGTTTACTTCGCGAATAAGTCCGGCAATTCGTTTCTTTGCTGCCTCGACGTCACCATCGGTAACCTCTACCATCCGCGCCATTTTCAGAGAGTTGTAGTCATGATGTGCCTGGGTGAGTTTCTGCTCGAGTTCGCTTATCTTCTTGTCGCGTTCTTCTATGGCGACGAGCAACTCACCGTTTTCCTTCTTAAGGTCGGAAAAACGGTGTATCAACTGTCGCACGGCAGATGAAAACCGGTTCAGGCTATCGTTCTCAGAACTCATCTTTGTTAATTAATCGGCTACAAATGTAGTAAATATCTCGGTAACTGCAAAATTTATCAAGCGAAAAATGATAATTATTTGCAATTTAGCGGTTTACTTCCTACTTTTTACCCCTCACTCTACCTTTATCACTTCTCATCCAAATTCTGTCGCGGCTCCTTCTTGGCAAGCATCACGACCTGATAAACGAAATCAGTGACCCACTTCTCAGAGAATCCTAACCGCTTGTCTACCTGACGGATTGCAACTACAGTCTTCATCACGCCAGGATCATCGAAATCGTTCTTGTGGAAGATGTCGGTGATGGTCTTTTCGGTCATCGTATAAATAGCTTTCTTAAAGATAGATGGCAGTCGAAGTTTAAACTTCATAAGATTGCCAGTCAGCATCATAAGGTTTTGCGTAAGATTCTGGAACTGAACAAGGTAGGTCTGAACATCCTGCATCTTACGGCAGTTCTTCTTGACACTGGCATCAATTTCCGTAAAAAAAACGTCAGAGGTTTTATAAAGCCCCTGCATCATCTTGCGACACTGTCTCCTCTCGCCCACTCCCAGTTTGTTATTCACCGTAGGCACCTTGAGTGTTGATTTGAACATGCGAAGGTCGGGCAGCATGGCAAGGTTGGTTATTCCTGCACTCTCAGCAATAGCCGCCTGAAAGTAGACTCTCACCAGAGTCATATAGTTCTCCATCTGACTCGGCTGGTCGGCTCCCGTATTTTTCTTTCCGAAAAGGTTACTGAAAAATCCCATTTTTATTGCAATTTCTTTTTTGTTTATAACTCTGTATCCTCCACTTATTGTGGCTAAATCGCCGGCAAAATTACAAAAAAAAAGTGAATTATTATTCTTTTTCTGTTTTTCTTTTGTGTTTAGAACGATTTTTTGTAATTTTGCCGCGCATTTTTTATACATAGAATCAAAACGTACAAAATATAATGGCAGAAGAATCGAAAATCAGCTCTATTGTAGAGCAGGAACTTGAAGAGAAAGAGTCTTTCTTTACCTTCCAAACCATATACACGGCAGTTGTGCTTAACTGGCAGTGGTTTGTGCTTAGCATCATCATTTGTCTCGGAACTGCACACTTATATTTAAGGTATAAGTCGCCAACATATAGCGCTACAGCTAAGATTTTGGTCAAACAGGACCAATCGAGCAAGTCCTCACGCGGTGCTTTTGCATCACTACAGAACATGAGCGAGGTGGGATCGATATCCAATAGTTACGGAATCGACAATGAGATGGAGATTCTCACATCTACTACAATAGCAGAAAGTGCTGTACGAGACCTGAAGCTATATGCCGACTACTGGATGAAGGGAACGGTCAAGGGGCACATGCTCTACCGGTCGCAGCCTATAAGCGCTGATGTCGACAGGGAGCATTTGGATAAGTTGAACTTCCCTATCCGCTTAGAGATAACCTACGAGGATGGTAAGTTCCATGCTGTCGGAAACTATCGCATCCCCATTGATGAAATCTCCGCAAGTAGCGAGTTGTACGAAATTGACAAAACTTTCGACAAGCTGCCTTACGTTATAAAGACCGGTGCTGGTACCATCACTCTTACAAAAAATATGGATCCGCTGCGTGAGAAGTTCAAAGACGGTATGACGGAACGCATCACCATTATCTCGCCGCAGTATGCCGCTATAAGATACGTCAACAAACTAAGTGTAGCTCCCACATCAAAGATGTCAGACGTAATCGGCATAACATTTCAAGACCAGAACGTTAAGCGTTCACTTGACTATCTTAACCAACTCATTCTCTGCTACAATCGTCAAGCCAATGACGACAAGAACCTGGTGGCATATAAGACCGAGCAGTTCATCAACGAACGTCTGGAGAAAATCAATGCCGAATTAGGGAGCACAGACGGAGCACTAGAAGCTTATAAGCGTAACAACAACCTTGTGGAGTTGAAAATCGATGCCAAGAGCACTGTCGATCAGGTAGCAGAGTTCGAGCGTAGGCTGACAGAGGCTAACACACAGATTGCTCTTATCAACAGCCTTATCCAGTTTGCAAACCGCCCGGGAAACAAACACGAAGTACTGCCATCGAACGTGGGTCTTAACGATATGACTTCAACGACCCTTATCAATCAGTATAATGTCATAGCACTGGAGCGCAACCGTATGCTGATTACCGCATCAGAAAACAGCCCATCGGTTCTGCCGCTGACATCACAACTTGACGAAATGTCAAAGAGTATTCAGGAGGCATTGGGACAAGCACGCCGCAACATAGAGATTCAGCGCAGCGCCATCGTGTCTCAGCTGAACCAGTACACCAGCGCTATAAACAAGACTCCTGAGCAGGAGCGCATCCTGACACAAATTGGTCGTCAGCAGGAAGTGAAGAGTGGGCTATATCTTATGATGCTTCAGAAACGCGAGGAGAACTCTATCTCACTGGCTGCAACGGCTGATAAGGGTAAGGTTGTGGAGTACCCGCAGTTTGCAGGCAAGGTTAGTCCAAGGAGCATGATTATCTACCTCATTGGTCTTGTACTCGGACTTACATTGCCTGTATTAGCTCTCTTCCTAATTAACTTCTTCCGCTACCGCATAGAGGGTCACGACGAGGTTGCCAAACTCACAAAGCTGCCTATCCTCGCGGACGTAGCAGTGGCAAGCGATACGGCAAAGACAAAAGCGGACATCGTTGTTCACGAAAACGAGAACAACCAGATGGAGGAGATTTTCCGCTCTATGCGTACCAACCTGCAGTTCATGATGAAGGAGAATGAGAAAGTAGTTCTCTTCACATCTACGACATCAGGAGAGGGAAAGACCTTCACGACTGCAAACCTCGCCGTAAGTTTTGCGCTACTGGGCAAGAAGGTTGTTCTGGTTGGTCTTGATATTCGTAAGCCCCGTCTGGCTGAGCTCTTCGAGATAAACAACCACCACAACGGTATCACCCCACTACTCACAGAGGCTAACCCTACGTGGGAACAGACACAAGAGCAGATCGTGCCGTCAGGAATCAACAAGAACCTCGACCTGTTGATGGCTGGTCCAATCCCGCCAAACCCTGCCGAACTTATTGCACGCGACTCTCTCGACATTGTCGTAAGCCACCTTCGCGAACACTACGACTATGTACTTATCGACACAGCCCCAGTAGGTCTCGTAACCGATACATTACAGGCTGGTCGTGTCGGCGATGCAACGGTTTATCTCTGCCGTGCCGACTATACACCGAAGCGTTCGTTCGAACTTATCAACTCACTCGCTGAGGAGAAGAAACTGCCTAACATGGCTGTCGTTATCAATGGTATCGACATGTCGAAGAAGAAGTACGGCTATTACTACGGTTATGGTCGCTATGGCAAATATGGTCGATACACTGGCTATGGCAGCAGTTCTTATAGCGGACACTATAGTCACTATGGCAACTACAAGAACAGCCACTATGGCAATGCCAAGGACACTTCTATCAAATTATAGAACCTGAATTACTCGTAATAAGAAATTAAGTATAACATGAACATTGCTGTAGACTTCGACGGAACAATCGTCACCCACGAATACCCGAATATTGGTAAGGAATTGCCATTCGCTGTGGAGACACTGCGCCAACTGCAGCGCGACGGGCACAAGATAATCCTATGGTCGGTACGCGAAGGGTCACTACTCGAAGAGGCTATAGAATGGTGTCGTGCACGAGGATTAGAGTTTTACGCAAGTAATAGAGACTACCCAGAAGAGACTCACCACGACAAGCACTACAGCCGTAAACTGAAGGCAGAACTATTTATTGATGACCGCAACCTCGGTGGTCTGCCTGACTGGGGCACTATATACCGTATGATTCACGAGAAACTATCGCTTGAAGACATTGTTCGTGAACGCCAAGGGCACACCCTGTCGCACGAGAAACCTCGCAAAAAGCATTGGTGGCAAGTATAATAAAAAAACAAATCCGCAGCATTCAACTGCGGATTTATTTTTGTCTAAACGTCGGGGCGACAGGATTCGAACCTGCGGCCGCCTGGTCCCAAACCAGGAGCGCTACCGGGCTGCGCTACACCCCGAATGCCATAAGCGGGTGCAAAGGTAAAGAGAAAAATGAAGAATAAAGAACGAAGAACAAAGATTTTCCACTTCTTTTAACTTCTTTAACTTCTTAGCTGGTTAAACCGAGCCATCACCACTTTTAACGTTTACCCTTTTCCTTTTTTTATTTTATAATGCCCTGCTCCACGAAGATTTTCTTCAGAGCCTGAACACCGCGCTCAACCTGATCTTCAGTATGAGTAGCCATAAGGGCAAAGCGAACAAGAGTATCCTGAGGTGCACATGCCGGCGGGATAACTGGATTGATGAACACTCCGGCATCGTATGCCAACTTAGTTACAAGGAATGTCTTGTCCACGTCACGGACATAAAGAGGAATAATCGGGCTCTCTGTATCACCAATTTCAAAACCTTCCTCACGGAAACGGCGCAGTGCATAGTTGGTAACTTTCCACAGGCGCTCTATGCGCTCAGGCTCGCGACGGATAATATGGAGAGCCTCCATTGCAGCTGCCGTGGCAGCAGGAGTATTTGATGCACTGAAAATATAAGTGCGGCAAGTGTGACGCAGGAAGTTGATAGTGTCCTTATCGGCAGCGACGAAGCCACCGATACTTGCCAACGATTTTGAGAATGTACCCATTATAAGGTCAACATCGTCAGTAACTCCGAAGTGATCACAAACGCCACGTCCCTCACGTCCAAAAACGCCTAAGCCATGAGCCTCGTCAACATATATACTTGCGTCATACTTCTTTTTAAGTTCAACGATAGCAGGAAGATTGGCAAGGTCGCCCTCCATAGAGAACACACCGTCAACAACAATCATCTTGATAGCCTCAGGGCGGCACTTCTGGAGCTGCTTCTCGAGGTCTTCCATATCATTGTGCTTATATTTCAGGCAGGTGGCAAACGACAGACGGCGTCCGTCGACGATTGATGCATGATTACGGTCATCGCAGATGATATAGTCCTCACGACCGCAAATATTTGCCAAAACACCAGAGTTAACAGAGAAACCAGTGGAGAACACCAGTGCCTCGTCCTTACCCTCAAATTTTGCTAACTCTTTCTCCAACTGAACGTGGAGGTCAAGTGTACCATTGAGGAAACGGCTACCAGCGCAACCGGTACCGTACTGATCAATTGCAGCCTTGGCTGCAGCCTCAACACGAGGATCTCCTGTAAGACCTGTATAGGCGTTAGAACCGAACATAAGAACATCATGTCCGCCCATCTGAACTTCCGTACCTTGCTTGCCTGTTATCTCACGAAAATAAGGATATACATCAGCCTCCATAAACTTTTGAGGCTCTCTGTATAACTTGTACTTCTCTTGTAAAAGTCCCATTCTTTTTTTACTATTTGACTGTTTTCCGAACAAGTTCCGAGGGAACTCCAATTTACTATTTAGGGTGCAAAGGTACTAATAATAATTAAATTTGAAAAATTAAAAGTGAAAAATTTTTATCCAATAGCATATTTTTCGTATTTCCTTTCTTTTTTTCTCACCTTTTATTTACCTTTGCAGAAGAATGAAAAAGGTTGTTTTCATAATGAACCCCATCTCGGGAACGGCAAGGAAAGCCGCCATCCCAGGACTTATCGAGAAAACACTCGATAAGGAGGTTTATGAATATGAGATAATAGAAACCCAATATGCGGGACATGCTTCTATTATTGCAGAAGAAGCGAAGAACAAAGGGATAGACATCGTGGTGGCAGTAGGAGGCGACGGCACTGTTAATGAAGTGGCAAGGGCAATCATAAACTCTCAGACTGCCCTTGGAATAATTCCTTGCGGCTCAGGAAATGGACTGGCGCGACATTTGATGCTGCCACTGAACGTCAAAAAATCAATTGAAGTGATAAACTACGGCGAGATTCACAACCTTGACTATGGTGTTATCAACTCCCACCCTTTCTTCTGCACTTGCGGCATGGGCTTCGATGCTTTCATTAGCATGAAATTCTCTGAGGCAGGAAAGCGAGGACCGGTAACTTATGTAGAGAACGTACTCAAAGAGGGACTAAAGTACAAACCCGAAACATACGAGATAATAGACGAAGAAGGTACAAGACATTACAAAGCGTTCCTCATTTCGTGCGCCAACGCCTCGCAATATGGCAACAACGCATACATCGCCCCGCAAGCATCAATGAGCGATGGACTCCTTGACGTTATTATCATGGAGCCCTTCGATATACTTGAAGCGCCGCAAGTGGCTATTGAGATGATGAACAAGACGCTTGACAAGAACCAAAAGATAAAAACGTTCCGCACTAAACATATCACCATTCACCGCCAGAACCAGGGATACATCCATTACGACGGGGATCCAATAATGACTGATGCTGACGTAGACATTAAGTTGGTAAGCAAGGGAATTAGAATAGTTGTGAACCCCGATGCAGACAAAAGGAAGCGTAAACCCAATATAGTTCAGAATGCATTTAGCGAGTTTTTCAATGATCTTAATATAGTACGGGGCGACATAACCCAACAGGGCCGAAACATTCAGGCTCTCAACAAGAAACTGCTAAGAAAGCTTAACCGATAGTTAAACGGTATTATCCTGGCACCAATACTATAAATAGAAATCCTCCACTAACGAACGATATTCAGTGGAGCCTATAACCAACTCCGATTGTTCAACAGCAACCGGATGTTTTTTATAGGCAAGCAGATAGCGACGCACAGGTTTCCGATCCGAGGTTCGCACAGCACAGACTCTCGACGGAAAAAGTCCAACTATGGCTGCTTCCATATCCATGTCAGAACGATAATCGAACGGGACTATGACCGAAAACTCCCCATTCTCAACAAGCAGGCGGGAGGCATTGCGACACAATTCTGAATAAGAAAGAGTGTCGCTATGACGGGCAATCTCACGAGGTGAGAGAAGGCGAGAACCAGACTGTGTTTTTAAGGCTGGTTCAAAGAAGGGAGGATTACTAACAATAGCATCGAATTTTTCATTATCCTCAAATTGCTGCAGGGCTACATGCTTCACACCCACCCTGTCACTGAAAGGCGAATTCGCTACATTCTCGAATGCCTGAGCATAGGCACTTCCGTCTATGTCTATTGCTGTAATATATGCCTCCGGGAACCGCTGTGCCACCATAAGTGCTATAGGTCCCGTACCGGTACCTACGTCAAGCGCACGATGCCCGACATTTACCCATGCACCAAGCAGAACGCCATCAGTACCAACTTTCATGGCGCAGCATTCCTGACACACAAGGAACTGCTTGAATCGAAACGAATCTTTCGGCATACGGCTGCGAAGGTAAGGAGAAAAAATGAAAAACGAAGAAGGAAGAATGAATAATTTTCCTATTCCTTTAACTTCTTTAACTTCTTTAACTTCACTAACTACTATTTTCTTCGTATCTTTGCACCCTTAAAAGGGTAAAAAGAACATTTTTTATTAAGGAAAGAAAGGTTAAAAACGAAATATGAGTAACAATCAAAATAGCGGTTTTTCGATGATTGCAGACTATGATGGTGACATGTCCACCCTGCTTTTCGACAGTAGAGACGGTCAAATGCCAATACTCGCAACACGCAATCTGGTTTTATTTCCCGGTGTTATCACACCGATTCTCATAGGAAGAAAGCAAAGTCTGGTTCTTATCAAACAACTGGAAAAGAACCCAAACGGTATGTTTACTGTTTTTGCACAAAAATACTCACATGTTGATAATCCCACGATTAACGACCTCTATGAGTATGGCGTTTGCGCACGACTTATCAAGGCTCTCGAAATTCCCGGGTCACCAAATAACATAACTGCAATTGTACAGGGACTCGGACGTTGCAGACTGGATTCCATTGTAAAGCGTCAGCCATATCTCATGGGAGAGGTATTCAGTGCTCCTGAGGTAATGTCGGTTCCATCAGACAAAGAATATTCCACTGCAATAGAAGACCTTCGGTCTACTGCCATAGATTACATCAGGAAGAACGAAGAACTCGCCGACGAATCACAGATGGCGTTGCAAAATATCTATCACCCCGACATCCTGGTGAATTTCATCTCTTCCAATCTGCCTTTCGCCGTAGAGGAAAAAATAGAATTGCTGAGGACAGAGTCTTATAAGGAAAGAGTTTTCAAACTTCTCAAGATACTTAATCGCGAACTCCAACTGTTGGCGCTGAAAGAGAATATTCGCACTAAGACGCGCGAAGACCTCGACGAACAACAGCGCGAATACTTCTTGCAGCAACAGATTAGGAACATCAAGGCAGAACTGGGCAACGGTGAAGGATCTCCGGAGCGTAAGGAACTGATGAACAAAGCAAAAGACAAGAAATGGAGCGAAGAGGTAAAACAAACCTTCCAAAAAGAGGTTGACAAATTAGACATGCTCAATCCGCAGGGCTCCGACTACAGCGTACAGATGAACTACCTGCAGACGCTCGTGAGCCTACCGTGGGGAGAATACACCGAAGACGACCTGAACCTGGAACGGGCACAGAAGATACTGGATCACGACCACTATGGCATGGAGAAGGTAAAGGAACGAATTCTCGAATATATTGCCGTACTCTCTCTTCGACGTGACCTCAAGTCGCCTATTCTATGTCTCTATGGACCTCCGGGAGTAGGAAAGACAAGTCTTGGAAAGAGCATCGCTGAAGCGCTTAAACGCAAATATGTACGAGTAAGCCTTGGCGGTCTTCACGACGAATCCGAAATTCGCGGACATCGCCGCACCTATGTCGGGGCAATGCCGGGTCGTATCATAAAGAGTATACAGAAAGCGGGATCAAGCAACCCCGTATTTATCCTTGACGAGATTGACAAGATAACACAGAACACTATCAACGGCGACCCGTCATCGGCAATGCTTGAGGTATTGGACCCCGAACAGAACGGTGCCTTCCACGACAACTATCTGGATGTTGATTATGATTTGTCCAAAGTATTGTTCATAGCTACTGCCAACGACCTGAACACCATCCCACGTCCGCTACTCGACCGCATGGAGGTAATTGAGGTTAGTGGATATATTACAGAGGAGAAAATTGAGATTGCCAAGCGCCACTTGTTGCCAAAGGAAAAGGAGAACACAGGTCTTAATTCGGAAAAGAAACTGACGATAAACAAGGCGGCAACTGAGAAAATCATCGAGCAGTACACCCGTGAAAGCGGTGTAAGACAGTTGGAGAAACAGATAAATAAAGCCATGCGCAAACTGGCTCTGCAGAAAGCCAAGAACGGGGAGTTACCATACGAAAAGATTACTCCCAATGAGATAGAAGACTTGCTCGGCAAACCGCCTTTCTATAGAGACATATATCAAGGCAACGACTATGCCGGTGTGGTTACAGGACTGGCATGGACAAGTGTCGGCGGTGAGATACTCTTCATAGAGACAAGCCTCAGCAAAGGCAAAGGTTCCAAGCTCACACTGACAGGAAACCTGGGTGACGTAATGAAAGAGAGTGCCGTCCTCGCACTTGAATATGTAAAGGCACATGCCGACGTGCTTGATATCGACTACCGTCTTTTCGACCAATGGAACATACATATCCATGTACCGGAAGGTGCCACCCCTAAAGATGGTCCGTCGGCTGGAATAACAATTGCGACTTCCATAGCATCGGCACTTACACAGCGCAAGGTGCGTAAGAACACTGCTATGACAGGAGAGATTACGCTTAGAGGAAAGGTTCTGCCTGTGGGAGGTATCAAGGAAAAGATACTTGCCGCCAAGAGAGCAGGAATAACAGACATCGTACTGTGCAAAGAGAACGAGAAAGACATCATTGAAATACCAGAAGTGTACCGCAAGGGAGTGGAGTTCCATTATGTCGAGAACGTGCAGGACGTATGGGACTTCGCACTGACCCACGAAATGGTGAAAGACCCTATTGACCTTACTGTAGTAGAGGAGCCTCAGCAGCCATTCATGGCTAATCAGGGAGTAACTAACATACAACAGCCCAGAGCATGACCTTCGAACTGCAACATACAGACACTGCAAGTGATGCCCGTACTGGTATAATAACTACCGACCACGGTCAGATTCGCACTCCTATATTCATGCCTGTAGGCACGGTAGGCAGCGTAAAGGGCGTTCACTTCAGCGAGCTCCGACAGCAGGTACAGGCACAGATAATATTGGGAAACACCTACCATCTGTATCTGCGCCCTGGACTCGAAGTACTGAGGAAGGCTGGTGGTTTGCACGGTTTCAACACTTGGGACAGACCAATACTTACCGATAGTGGCGGTTTCCAGGTTTTCTCGCTTACGGGAATACGGAAACTTAGGGAAGAAGGTTGTGAATTCCGTTCACATATCGACGGCTCTAAGCACATCTTCACCCCAGAGAACGTAATGGACACACAGCGAATCATTGGTGCCGACATAATGATGGCACTCGACGAGTGTCCCCCGGGACAGAGTGACTACGAATATGCAAGGAAAAGTCTTGGCATGACACAGCGGTGGCTCGATCGTTGCATACGCCGTTTCAATGAAACGGAACCATTATATGGTCATAGTCAGAGCCTATTCCCCATCGTTCAAGGCTGCACTTTTAAAGATCTCCGGCGAGAGGCTGCCAAGTTCGTTGCCGACAAAGGGGCAGATGGAAATGCCATCGGAGGACTTGCTGTAGGTGAACCCAAAGAGGTGATGTACGAGATGATAGAGGTGGTTAACGAGATTCTACCGAAAGACCGCCCACGATACCTTATGGGAGTGGGAACGCCCCAGAATATACTGGAAGCGATAGAGCGCGGAGTAGATATGTTCGATTGCGTGATGCCTACGCGTAACGGACGCAACGCTATGCTCTTCACCTACGAAGGTACAATGAACATGAGGAACAAGAAATGGGAGATGGACTTCACGCCTATTGACCCCGATGGATGTGAGATAGACCGCATTCACTCCAAGGCTTACCTTCACCACCTCTTCAAGGCACAGGAGCTGCTTGCTATGCAGATAGCATCGATACACAATCTGGCTTTCTATCTGAGATTAGTTACCGATGCACGCCAGCACATTGAGCAGGGTGACTTCGTGACATGGAAACGCAGTGTTATTGAAAAACTCGGAGAACGCAGATGAAAGAATTGCTGATTAAGATATGGCACATCATTACCCTGAGACGCTACATCAAGCGCCTCGACTGGTACATCATAAAGAAGTTCATAGGTACATACTTTTTTGCCATAGCCCTTATTATCAGTATCTCAATCGTTTTTGACGTAAACGAGAACCTGTCGAAGTTCACTCAGTATCACGCACCGATAAAAGCCATTGTGTTCGACTATTATGCCAACTTCGTGCCATACTTCTCAAACCTTTTCTCACCGCTCTTCGTCTTTATTGCCGTTATCTTCTTCACGTCGAAACTGGCAGGCGACTCCGAAATTATTTCCATGCTTGCAGCAGGAGTGAGTTTCAAGCGCCTGCTGCGACCATATATGATTTCGGCTGCTCTTATCTCAATACTCACATTCTATCTCGGGGCGTTTGTAATCCCTAAGGGAACGGTAATCCGGCAGAACTTCGAGTCGATGTACAAGAACAACAAGAAGAATACATCAGCCGAAAACGTGCAACTCCAGGTTGGTAAAGGCGTGATTGCCTATATCCAGTTCTATGACAACAACATGAAACGCGGCTACGGGTTCAGCCTCGATAAGTTCGAGAACAAGAAGCTTGTCAGCCACATGACGGCAAACGAAATCCAATATGACACCATCTCTGAGTCAAAATACCACTGGAAGGTGTCGGGATGGCGAATACGCGAACTGAGGGGAATGAAAGAGCACATCATAAGTGGAGTCACCAGAGATACTGTTATACAGATGGAGCCTACCGACCTGGTTTTCTCGAAAGGACAGCAAGAGACTTTCACCAGTTCACAGTTACGCGACTACATCAACAAACAGATAGACCGAGGCTCCAGCAATGTGGTTCAATATGAAGTGGAATACCACAAACGCATAGCCTCTTCCTTTGCATCGTTCATCCTCACCATTATCGGTGTCTCGCTATCTTCAAGAAAGCGGAAGGGCGGTATGGGAATGTACCTGGGAATAGGTCTGGCACTGAGTTTCGGATATATCATGCTTCAAACGGTAAGCGCAACCTTTGCAATCAACGCCGGTACGCCTCCGATGCTGGCAGCATGGATGCCGAACATTATCTTCGCCTTTGTAGCTTACTTCCTATACAGGCAGGCACCCAATTAAAAAAGTAAAAAGGTAAAAGGTTAAACATAAAGGAATGGATTTCTACGAATTAGACATTAACGATAACGCGCTCGATGCCCTCGACGACATGCACTTCACTACGTGCACTCCTATTCAGGAGCAGTGCATTCCGTATATTCTCGATGGACGGGATGTGCTGGGAGTGGCGCAGACAGGAACGGGCAAGACTGCAGCATACCTGCTACCAATACTGAGTATGCTCGATGACGGCGGTTTCCCGAGTGATGCAATAAACTGCATAATAATGAGTCCTACACGTGAGTTGGCACAGCAGATAGACCAGGCGATGCAGGGCTTTGCCTATTATATGCCTGAGGTAAGCAGCGTGGCTGTTTACGGAGGCAACGACGGCAACCGCTATGACCAAGAATTCCAGGCAATGAAGATGGGAGCGGATGTCATTATAGCCACTCCGGGACGACTGAAAAGCCATATTTCGATGGGAAACATCGACCTGTCACGTGTGTCATTCTTCGTTCTCGACGAAGCCGACCGCATGCTTGACATGGGTTTCTCTGACGATATCCTTTCTATAGCTAAACTACTACCCGAGGATTGCCAGACGGTGATGTTCTCGGCTACAATGCCAAAAGATATTGAGAGGCTCGCTCATTCCCTATTGAAGAACCCGGCGCTGGTAAAACTGGCGGTCAGCAAACCTGCCGAGAAAATCCATCAGACCGCATACATCTGCCATGAGAACCAGAAGATAAGCATCATGCGACATCTATTCAAAGAGCAGGAGATGAAAAGGGTCATCGTTTTTGCCGCAAAAAAGCAGGGTGTCAAGGAAATTACCCGAGAGCTTAGAAAGATGAAGATAAACTGCGACGAAATGCATAGTGACTTGTCACAGTCAGAACGCGATGATGTCATGTACCGCTTCAAAGCCGGACAGGTAAACGTACTAATAGCTACCGACATCGTGGCACGCGGCATAGATATCGACGATATTGCCGTGGTCATAAACTACGACGTACCGCACGACGTAGAGGACTATGTACACCGCATCGGACGTACTGCACGTGCCGACCGCGACGGCAGGGCAATAACTCTGGTTCGCGGCTACGACATCGCCTACTTCATGCAGATAGAGAAATTCCTCGAGAAGACCATCGAAAAAACTCCCCTGCCTGAGGGTATCGGTGAAGGTCCGGAATATAAGCCGATGAAGAAGGCTGGTGTAAAATCAAAAAGAGGAAGTCATCCCAGAAGAGCCCGCCATTCTAGAAATTCTAGTAAGTCTAACAAGACTAGTCAATCTAGAAAATCTAGTCATTCTAGTAATTCCAGAAATGCTGGAAAGCCTAAGCACTCTCGCGAACAACAATCTTAACTCGGGAAATGCGGCGTCCTTCCAATTCAAGAATCTCAAACAGGAAGTTACTATACTCTATCCTCTCGTGAACTTCGGGGAAATCTCCCTTGAGTTCCAGCAACAGTCCTGCCAGAGTATCTGCATCTCCCTGCACTTCTTCAAATGTCTCGTCGTCAATCTCGAGCACACGACACAAATCGCTTAAGAGGGTCTTTCCCTCAAACACATAAGTGTTGCGGTTAAGACGGGTAAAGTTCTTCTCGTCCTCGTCGTACTCATCGTTTATTTCGCCAACAATCTCTTCGAGAATGTCTTCAAGAGTAACAATACCGCTTGTGCCTCCGAACTCGTCTACTACAATAGCTATATGCACCTTGTTGTCCTGGAATTCACGCAGCAAATCATCTATCTTCTTCGTTTCAGGAACGAAATACGGTGGACGAATCAAACTCTGCCAACGGAATGTCGAGGGTTTGCTAAGATGCGGAAGAAGGTCCTTAATATACAATATTCCTCGGATATTATCGCTATTGTCCTGATAAACGGGAATCCTGCTGTAGTTGTTCTCAACGATACAGTGCAGCACGTCGGCATACGAACTCTTGATGTCGATATCTACAACATCCTGACGACTGGTCATTACCTCTTTCGCCGTCTCGTCGCTGAAGCGTATAATTCCTTGCAACATCTTCTGCTCTTCCTTGATGTCCTCTTTGTCGGTAAGTTCCAATGCCTGCTCCAGGTCGTCTACACTAAGCACGTGGGCATCTTTCTGCACAACTTTAGAAGCAAGGATACCACTACGGATAAGAATGGTTGCCAGATGCCAGAAGAATTTACGCAATGCCAACACACTGCCAGCGAAACGGCGACAGAAAGTCAAAGGATTCTGACGAGCAAATATCTTTGGCATTATCTCACCAAAGAGCAGCAGGAGAAAAGTCAGGAGGACAGTAATGCATAGGAATTGTAACCAGTAAGCCTGCCCGAAGTCAACAACATTGGAGAAGACATGGTTACACAGCATAATGATTGTGACATTGACAAAATTGTTTGTTATCAAAATCGTAGCCAGTGTGCGCTCACTGTCGCTTCTCAGCTCTTCTATGTTTTTGTCAGCAGTATTATGCTCGGGATCCAAATCGTTGATATCCGATGGCGATAGGCTGAAGAATGCGATCTCCGAACCGCTTGCGAAACCGGAGACAACGAGCAGTACAGCTGCCAAGACAGCTGAAATGATAACCCCTAAGGAAGGAGCTATGAAATGAACATCGTTAAGCGTTTGTTGAAGATAGGACAGATCCATCTTGTTCAGTTGGTTTTGGCGACAACATTTCCATATTGTCTACATATACTTCGGTTACATATCGGCGCTGACCTTTCTGGTCGTCGTAAGAGCGATAGCGCAACTTGCCTTCCACATACAGTCTGTCGCCTTTGTGCACATACTGTTCTACTATCTTTGCCAAATTGCGATAGAAAACCAGATTGTGCCAATCGGTGCGGTCGGGCACCTGAGTTCCGTTCTGTAACGTATAGCCACGCTCGGTGGTTGCCAGCCTCACCTGTGCCACCGCCTGATCTTGCTCGTAATAATGTACATCGGGATCTTTTCCGACGTTTCCGATAAGCATTACCTTGTTCATTCTTCCCTTCTATAACAACTACTTACACTGTCCGAGATAGCGGAACTTGAAGTTCTTTCCCTTGGCTGACGGGAACTGGCTACGGCTGTCAACACGAGAGCGAAGGGAATCTACAATTCTGTTATAGCATTCCTGCCCACTATTAGCCTTTACCTGGGCAACGAAGAGAGTGTCGCGATATTCGTGCTTTCCAGTAGAAGGTATCAGGACAACGCGCTTGAACTCAATACTTCCCTCATACCATCCCTCGCGTTCCTCGTTCAGTTTGGTAACCGTAGGAACAGGAGCGGGACGATGCTCCTCAGCACCTTCGGGAACTGAGCGCAATGCTTTTTTCTGCTTGAAGTCAAGCATTGTCTCTGCCTCGGTCTTTATAATAATAAAGTACACACGGGGACGCACCTTATAGCGCTTGGGATAATAAATGTCACTCTCACAATAACTACGGACGTCTGACTCAAGTTCGGGAGTCATGCCTATCTCCTCGATAGAACGCAGGAAGTCGATGGCTTCATCTACACTATGAACCAGCGTTTCGTTATCGAAATACCGCAAATATAAACTCATGAAGAAATAAAAATTGTATTTTCCTTACTATTGAACAAAAAAGAGCGGAAAACGGGACTCGGACCCGCGACCCCAACCTTGGCAAGGTTGTGCTCTACCAACTGAGCTATTTCC